>NZ_QKVN01000049.1:0-20588 GCF_003231195.1 Acinetobacter sp. WCHAc060042 | reverse complement strand
GTGGGACAGCAGTGGCATTCTGCTCCTTTTTTTATTATCTCATTTCAGCTTTAGAAGGCGACACGTTTATAGTGACGATACTCTGGCTTCCAGAAGCTTTTTTCAATCGCGTGTTGTAATTGCTCATCACTAATAATCGGGGCTACACCTGCATCCATCGCTGCTTTCGCAACCTTGAAAGCTATCAGCTTAGATACTTTTTGAATTTCATCAATTTCAGGTAGCAAGTCTGCTTCAGGATTAACCAACATCGGTGAGCAATCTGCCAAAGCATTACTCGATGCAATCAGCATAGAATCCGTCACACGGGTTGCATTGGCCGCAATCACGCCCAGTCCAATGCCTGGGAAGATATACGAGTTATTGCACTGCGAAATATTATAAATTTTGCCTTGATAGTTGACTGGAGCAAAAGGACTACCTGTCGCAATCAAAGCCTTGCCGTCCGTCCAGTGAATAATATCTGCTGGCACAGCTTCGACACGCGAGGTTGGATTAGACAGTGGCAACACAATCGGACGCTCACAGTTCGAAGCCAAAGTACGAATTACTTCTTCAGTGAATAAGCCCGGCTGACCCGACACCCCAATCAACACGGTAGGTTTGGCATTTTTCACGACATCGAGCAGTGAAATCACCTCTTCCGCATTTCCCCATTGCGCAATCACGTCTGGCTTTTGCGCCAATTTACGTTGGAAGTCGAGTAGATTCGGCTGATTTTCAGTGATTAAACCAAAACGATCGACCATATACACGCGTGCACGTGCTTCGGCATCAGTTAAACCTTCAACTTTCATCTGTGCAACGATTTGTTCAGCAATCCCACAGCCTGCTGAACCTGCACCTAAGAAGGCAACGGTTTGATCCTTGAGTTGTTTACCTGCCGCACGTGATGCAGCAATCAAACTGCCCACAGAAACGGCTGCCGTACCTTGAATATCATCATTAAAACAACAGATTGCATCACGATACTTATTCAGTAACGGCATGGCATTATTTTGCGCAAAATCTTCAAATTGAATCAGCGCTTTCGGCCAACGACGCTTGATCGCCGCAATCACTTCATCGACAAAAGCATAATACTCATCACCACTGATGCGTGGTTGATTCCAACCCATATAAATCGGGTCGTTCAATAACTGTTGATTATTGGTCCCGACATCGAGGGTAATTGGTAACGTATACGCTGGACTAATACCACCACACGCGGTATATAGCGATAATTTTCCAATCGGAATACCCATCCCGCCAATGCCTTGGTCGCCCAAGCCTAAAATACGCTCGCCATCGGTAATCACAATGACTTTGACATTTTTCTTGTTGATGTTATGCAAGATGTCATCAATATGCGCACGATCTGGATAGGAAATAAATGTGCCGCGATGGCGACGATAAATATCCGAGAAACGCTGACAGGCCTCACCCACCGTTGGAGTATAGATGATCGGCATCATCTCACTTAAATGGTTTTCAATGAGGTGATAGAACAAAGTTTCGTTGGTGTCTTGAATATTACGCAAGTAAATGTGCTTATTGATCGCATCATTAAAAGCACAGTACTGTTGATAAGAACGCTGACTTTGTTCTTCAATGCTTTCTTCAACATGCGGAATTAAACCATGCAAGTTGAAGCGAGTGCGCTCTTCTTCCGTAAATGCGGATCCTTTATTTAACAGCGGCAACTCAAGTAAAGTATTGCCCGCATAAGGGATGTATAAGGGTTGTTTTGTCTTTAAATATTCTGTCGTCATTACCTATCTCGTTATACATAGATTTAGATGAACCTATGGGAGAATCTGTACATCTATTTCGGCTACTAGCTTAGCGCCATTTACTCATGTTTTGATATTTATAAGCGTGATGCAATTATCAAAGCGATTTAGTCTGAAAATAAAAATACTGAGTCATACAACTAAAAATAGGGACTGAAGCAGACTTTTCGCAAAATTCAAAATGGATAAAAATTGAACTTCACCATTACACAAGCTAAGCTAGCGCCTTTCGTAGTTCTCTATCCGCAAAAAAATGACAATAAAAAAATTAATGCTCTTGTTGGGCCTCATAAGCGTTGTTACCGCTCAACTGACCGCTTGCCAATCTGTCTCTAAGGCTCAAAATACCGTGAGTCATAAAATTACAGGGCTATTGGGTAATCACGAGAAACTGCCTGAAATTGATCAAAAAGGCATTGTCGATATCAGTAAAGCCACCATCGAGCAATATGAGCAACTCAGTGCCAATTTACCCTTGAACCAATGGGTCTATTTGGAGAATGAAAAACAAGGCATTCATCAACTACAAAACAAATCGACCGAAGGCTTTGTGCTCTCACTGCGTCTGAATTGTAAAATCAGCAGTCATCCGCCTACGTTTGAGCTTCAAGATGTGCACGGCAAACGTATTTTATATGGTTATGCTAAAGAAGCAGGACAGATTCAGTTTTTACTCGACAACAAAAACTACGGCAATCCCTTTGATCCATTTCAACACCAAACCCTGAGTCGTTTTCAACAACAGCTTGCCAGTGCCCAAGTGATTAAGCTCTTTCATGCAGGCAAACTGTATCGTTTTCAAAACCAAAATGCGGAACTACTCAGCAAACCTGTTTCATGCCGTGAAAATAGCTAAAATGGTGCTTATTTGGGTGGATTCAGATGTGACATATCGACAAACACACCAGTCAAACGGCGCACAATCGGTAGTACAATGAGCACGACAGGATAGGCCACCACCCAAGACATCATCCATGCAGACAGCCAAACCTGTAGAAAGTTGTCCACCCAGCCCAAATTACGCCACAGATTGATCATCGAAATAATGCCACTCATAAAAAATGAGATAAAAAACGGCAAAATAAACATGGCGTATTTTGCGGGTAACTTGGGAATATTGCCAATGATCATGGGGCGCTGTTCAGACACGTTTCATCCTTAAAAACATGAATTTTGGTTTTGATCATACTGCACTTTGCATCTTTGTTGCAGCGCAATCGTTAGCAGTTAATGCACATTTTTTATTCTATAAAAATGGATTCACCTAAAGACGCGGAAATTTGCTATATTTAGCGTTTTTCTGCGATATTAAATTTTCGACTGAATATGAACACGGCAATCCAAGCAGCTCTCGAGCACGCAGTGCAAAACCTTCAAGCTGAAGGCGTCCTTCCAGCAGACTGGAATAACAGCAGTAATTTGACGCGTACCAAAGACCGAAGCCACGGTGACTTCGCGTCCAATATCGCGATGATTGCCTCTAAAGCTGCGGGGATGAAGCCACGTGATTTAGCCGAAAAAATTCTTGCTGCACTGCCTGAAGTGGCGGACATCAGCAAAGCAGAAATCGCAGGCCCTGGCTTTATTAACTTCTTTTTAAATGCTGACCAACGCTTTGCTGTACTTGATCAAATTCAAGCACAAGGCCATCAATTTGGTCGCACGCAAGCCAATGCTGCGAAAAAAATCCAAGTAGAATTCGTTTCTGCCAACCCAACGTCTAGCTTGCACGTTGGTCATGGTCGTGGCGCAGCCTATGGGATGACTGTTGCAACCTTGCTTGAAGCAACAGGTGCAACGGTAGACCGTGAATATTATGTGAATGATGCAGGCCGTCAAATGGACATCCTTGCAACATCTACCTATTTGCGCTACCTCGAATTAACAGGCCAAGAACTAGTTTTCCCTAAAAATGCCTATCAAGGCGATTATGTTAAAGAAATCGCGCAAAGCATTATTGATGCTGATGGCGATGCCTACGTCCGCCCTGTGGCAGACGTCTATAAAGATGTTCCTGAAGATGTGCAATATGCAGAAGAACTCGATGCTGAAGGCAATAAAGTTGTCCTTTCAGGCGACAAAGAAAAGCACATTGATGGTTTAATCCATAATTCACAAAGCTTAATCGGTGAAGCTTACCGCGTATTCCACCAAGCAGCGCTGAATGCGATCTTAGATGACATTAAAGATGACTTAGGCGAGTTTGGCGTAACCTTTAACCAATGGTTCAGCGAAGCCTCATTGACAGACAAAATTGATGAAGCTTTAGAAACTTTAGAACAACGTGGTTTCTTATACGAAAAAGACGGCAACATTTGGTTCAAATCGACTGAATTTGGCGATGAAAAAGACCGTGTTGTGAAGCGTCGTAATGGACAAACCACTTACTTTGCTTCTGACATTGCTTATCACCTGAACAAATTACAACGTGGCTATACCGACCTGATTGATATTTGGGGTTCAGATCACCACGGCTATATTTCACGGGTTAAAGCAGCCATTGATGCAATGGGCTATGACTCGAAAAAACTGACTGTACTTCTGGTTCAGTTCGTGAGCCTATGGCGTGGTGGTGAGATGGTACAAATGTCATCTCGTTCTGGTCAGTTCGTGACTTTACGTGACCTACGTAAAGAAGTGGGCAATGATGCTGCACGTTTCTACTACGTGATGCGTAAGTCTGAACAACACATTGACTTTGACTTAGACCTTGCGGTTTCACAAAGCAAAGACAATGCGGTGTACTACATCCAATATGCGCACGCACGTGTCAATCGTATGGTCGATGTGAAAGCCCCTGAAAAAGGTATTCCTTTTGATCGTAGCAAAACGGCTGATTACGATGCGACCTTATTAACGCTTGACGCTGAAACTGAAATTCTGGCTAAACTTGCAGCCTATCCTGAAATTGTGCTTCGTGCTGCAAATAGCTATGAACCACACCAAGTGGGCAACTATTTGAAAGAACTCGCAGCATTATTCCATGGTTGGTATAACTTGGATAACACAAGAATTATCGACGAACAGAATGTTGCCCTTTCGCAAGCCCGTTTATTACTTTCAATAAACGTACAACAAGTTTTGCGTAATGGTTTAGAGTTACTAGGTGTGTCTGCACCTGAGACGATGTAAATAGCAAAGCAACGCTTTGCACATCGTCGCAAGACGAAGGGCTATGCCCGAAGTAACCATGTAATAAGTGAAGCAAAGCTTCACACATAGCTGCAAGACCGAAAGCTATGCTTGAGGTAACGATGTAAAAAGCAACGCTTTGCACATCGTCGCAAGATGAAGGGCTATGCTCGAAGTAGCCATATCAACCCTGATGTATTGTTCGCTTTGTGAAACTTGAATTTTGCAAAGCGATTCTTTATTTTACGATGATGCCTCTTTTAATCCCTTGAGGCCAAGTATTAAAATAAAGAAAAGAATGGGCCAGTCCCTCATATTGATTAGAAGAAAAGAGGTTTCCACGTGTTTGGAAAAACGCAGCGCGGTGTATCTGAAAGACCGAACAAACCCAAAAAGCCACTGATTCCAGCTTGGCTCGGTACACTTGTGGTCATTTTAATCGTGCTCTGTTTTGCTGTAGCACTGTTACTATGGAAGCCTTGGGCGCCAGTGAAGCCGAAAGGTCAAATCACCTCGGAACATTATCAAGAAGAAACCAATAAAGACTACCGTTTCTACGACTTACTGCCACAGCAGCAAGTGACGCCAATTCCAGATCAAGCCATTCCTGAAACCAAAGATAATCCAAGCACTGTGGTGATTGTTGAAGCACCTGCTGCCGAAGAAAGCACCCCTGCTGAACCGGGTTTAACCGAAGCAGCACCAACACCGCAAGCACCAAGCTTTATTTTGCAAGTGCGTAGCTACCCTGACCCAGACAGTGCAGATGCACGTCGTGCAGAAATTATCTTAAATGGTCTCTCTGCCGATGTAGTCAAAACCGTTGAAGGTGGCCAAACATGGTATCGCGTGATTTCAGGGCCGTATGACTCACAAGAAGCTGCGGTGATTGCACAGCAAACCCTACAACATAGCGGGATTGATTCGATTGTGGTCAAACGCTAAAAAAATAAAAGGATGCCGAGGCATCCTTTTTTATACCCTGAGTTTGGTGAGAAAACGCTGAATCAATTGCGCAACATGCTCCGCATGTACATAAGCCAAATCATGTTGCCCCTGTGACACGATATACAATTCAGCATGTGGTATTTGACGGTGTAAAGACTGTCCCACCGCAACAGGACTAATCGGATCTGCATCGCCCCAAATCAGCAGAACTGGGCACTGGATACGCTCCAGACTGTCCGTCAAATCAGACTGATGCTGAACAAACCAATCGGGAACAGTAAAGTTCTGTTGATAATCCTCTCTCCAATCCGCCACCTGAAAAGGACTTAAATCAATACCGCCTGAGGTTGCCACAAGTACCAAAGCCTGTACCTGCTCAGGTTTTTGTAAGGCAGCTTGCACTGCAAAAATGCCGCCCATGGATTGTGCAATGACCACAGAAGGCTGTTGGATTTGATTCAATACATCGTCTTGTAAGCCCTCAAAACTCTTCACATTCACATCATCTGGATAGCCACCAAAGCTCGGATAAGCGACGACCATGCTTGAATTGTCCTCTGGGAGGCGCTGTATGACAGGTTGCCAAAATGCCGTAGCCCGATGCACCGGGCAAAAAAATCAGGTTCAAACCATCACCATCCTCTAGAATCCACTGAGCTCTTTGGCTTTTTTAAATGCCGGGCGCTGCTGAATACGCTGTGCATAAGCAACCATTTGAGGATTATGGGCTTTGACTCGCTCTTGCATCGCCACCACAGGAAAGCTCATTTGAATATCGGCAAAGGAAAAATCACCTGCAAAATATTCATGTTGAGATAAATAATTTTCCAAATATGCACTGTGCTCTTTCAAGCGTGGATTAATAAAACCGCCTTTCACCCCATCACAAATTTTATTGGCAATCGGCTTAATTAGAAAGGGAACATGTTTCGGTACATTGGTCATCACCAAGGTCATGACCAAATAGGGCATCAACGACCCTTCGGCATAATGCATCCAGTAGTTGTATTGCATTAAGTCCTTTGGATTTTGCGGTTTAAACCTATGCGCCGTATCGTAAGTGGCTTGCAGATATTCTAAAATCACCGCAGATTCTGCTATGACCAAATCACCATCAGTCAAAACGGGGGCTTTGCCTAAGGGATGAATGTCTTTTAACTCAGGTGGCGCAGCATAAGTCGGCAGCCGTTTATAAAACTTCACCTCATACTCCAACCCTAACTCTTCCAAAGCCCATAAAATGCGTAAAGAACGTGAATGTTCCAAATGGTGCAGAGTGATCATTGTTTTGCCTTTTGTTTTAATTGAAATCTAGCACTCACTTTACGCGAAAATTTGGATTTTGCACCTGTAGATGTACATGAATCTGCAGTCGTACAAAATCCTTTACTGCCTCTAAAAACAGCCAAGTGACTTAAACGATTGAGGTTTCAATCTCAACAGAACGTAATAAAGTTTTAGTCACTGGTGTTTTTTGACAGATATCTAAGATTTTTTGGCGCGCTTCTTCTGTCAATGTTTGCTCAAACGACAAACGACGACTAATCCATTCTCGGCCTTCTTTGTTGGCATTAAAGTCTGCTTCGACACTAAAAGCCCCCCACTCGATCCCTTTGTGTTGCGCATACATCCGTAGTGTAATCATGGTGCAGGAAATCAAGCCTGTACAAATAAAGTCATAAGGTGCAGGGCCTTTGTCCTGACCGCCAAAAGACGCTGGTTTATCGGTAATGAATTGATGTCGCCCACTACTTACTTCACCAGACCATGCTTCGACGCATGTTTTCACTTCTGCATTCGCAATGATTGCCATTTTTTTATTATCCTATTTTTCATTTATCTTCTTTGAATAGGTTTCAAGTACTGAAACTGTCCACCTATGCTGTTGTTGAACGATTTTTCGCAGTATTCCTCTTATTTTGAAGCGCGCATTTGGTCTGGAAATGCTGGTGCTTCCAAACGCGGGCCTTCATAGTCTGGAATTGAGCCAAAACGTTCATCTTGTGCAATCCACTGATCACGTGCAATTTTCAATTCTTCTTGAGTACGCCCAACAAAATTCCACCACAGTAGAATTGGGCTTTCAAACGGCTCACCACCTAACAGTAATAAGCGACTACCCGCATGAATTTCAATTTCAATCGTGCTTACACCCTGCTCGAGCACCACCATATTGTCTTCACTCAGTTCGTGCCCATTGACCGTAGCCGTTCCTTCTAAAGCCATAAATCCATATTCAAAGTTTGGATTGAGCGTTAAACGGGTCTTGGTGCTTTCTGCTGCACTTAAGTCCACCCCTAACAGCTCGGTATAGACACTCACAGGTGAGGTGGTATTTAAAAACTCTCCGACCAAAACGGTAAATGCTACCCCATCTTTTTCCACCACAGGCAGCTCTGGATAATGCTCAAAGCGGGGTTCAACAGCAATTTGTGCATCGGGCAATGCTATCCACAATTGTGCCGCATGCATTTTGGTTTCTGTATCTGGTGCGACTTCTGTATGGGAAATCCCATGTCCTGCGGTCATTAGGTTGACCTGTTTTGGACGAATCAACTGTTTGCTGCCCAAACTGTCGGTATGCATCATGGTGCCTTCAATCATCCATGTAAAGGTTTGCAAACCAATATGTGGATGTGGGCCAACATCTAAACCATCCCCTTGTGGAAAAGTTACAGGGCCTGCGTGATCTAAGAAACACCATGCGCCAATCATTCGTTTATGACGACTTGGTAGTGCACGTTTGATGACCGTCCCTTGGCCTATTTCCGCACTTCTCAGTGGAAACTCTTGAATGAATTGATTTACGTATTTTTCACAGTCATCCGAATGTGAAAGTTCAGTATAGTTATTATTCGTCATGTGCTTACTCATTACAGATCCATATATCCTAGATCATAACAAGCAGATTCCCAACTGCACATACCTAAAAATAGAATGCTGATTCTTAAACTTGGGACAATATCTTGTGTTTTCAAAACTTAAGTAAAAGGCAATGCGTGGATGTAAAAATGTTGTTACATCTTTATTTTTTAAAGATTACGACCACCTGAAAATAAGAAAAATATTATTGTGTAAGCCCTTTTGATAAATGAAATATACAGATTTCTCAATTTTCATGCCTATCCCATATAAATTTCATTCTGATGATAGTGTAGATAAGGCAGATATTTTACATCCAAGTGCAATTTTAAATGTGTTGGAATAGAAAAGAACTCTTTATCAATCTCATTGAGCTTTTTCGAAATCTGAACTATCCCCGTGTCAAGAAAAGTAATAAATCCTTGATCAAATAGACGGTCAAAATTTGGAGACAATAAGAATCCATTATAAACATCTACTTTTTCATTTCCATCACACTTTGCCCAAGGCTTAATATGGGATGCAATTAACAATCTACTATGACTAAAGCCTGTGACTGCACAATAGGGATAAAAATCAAAAAGCTTTTTCCTGAACTTATTTTGAATCAGTCTGACTTTAACTAAACGCTCAGCATCTGTTGTAAATATTTGTTTTTCCGTAAATATTGACTCATCATTAACATCAATTTCTTTTAAAAAGTCACCATAATGCTTCAATGCAGAAGAATACATATTATTCCCCACTCGGTTTCTATCTTGATAGATATCTAAAGTAAAAATTGTCTGCTTTAATGCTTCAAACTCAATGCTGTTTTGAGGTAACTCATAACTAGGTAACCACTCATTAATTCTATTTTTTATAACTAAATCATATTTTAAAGCTGTAGCCTTTGAAAGATTCTTATTCTGTATTAACCAATGATAAAAATTCATCCCTCTCTCCCTACCTCGTTATATAAAAAAGGACGCCTAAGCGTCCTTTTCAAAGAGTAATTTCTCATTCACTGCCGCGCGCAAAGCGCTTGGCTTAATTTAGGCAAGAAGCTTCGCTTCTTGAAAGCCCTCACTGCCGCAGGCGTAGCCTTTGGCGTAAAATCGGTAAAATGCGTTGCATTTTAAAACCCCGATTTTACTCCCATTCAATCGTTGCTGGTGGCTTAGACGACACGTCATACACAACACGAGAAACATCTTTAATTTCGTTCATGATACGCGTTGAGATTTTATCGACAAGATCATAAGGAAGATGTGCGAAACGTGCTGTCATAAAGTCAACCGTTTCAACGGCACGAAGTGCAATCACCCATGCATAACGACGACCATCACCTACGACACCAACAGATTTCACAGGTTGGAATACAGCAAAGGCTTGTGCAGTTTTATCATACCAACCACTTGCACGAAGCTCTTGCATGAAGATGTCATCTGCAAGACGTAAAATGTCTGCATATTCTTTCTTCACTTCACCCAAAATACGCACGCCCAAACCTGGGCCTGGGAATGGATGACGATATAGCATTTCATGCGGTAAGCCTAAAGTTGTCCCTAAACGACGTACTTCATCTTTAAACAAATCACGGATTGGCTCAACCAATTCAAAAGCCAAGTCATCTGGTAAACCGCCCACATTGTGGTGAGATTTAATCACATGTGCTTTACCATTTTTGGTTGCAGCAGATTCGATCACGTCTGGGTAAATCGTCCCTTGTGCAAGGAAGTTTACACCATCAAGTTTACGCGCTTCTTCAGCAAAAACTTCAATGAACTCACGACCAATGATTTTACGTTTTTTCTCAGGATCAACTTCACCCGCAAGTGCAGTCAAGAAACGCTCTTCAGCATCGGCACGAATCACACGGATACCCATGTTTTTCGCAAACATGTCCATCACTTGCTCACCTTCGTTCAAACGGAGTAGACCGTTGTCAACGAATACACAAGTCAATTGATCGCCAATTGCACGGTGTAAAAGTGCCGCAACAACGGATGAATCCACACCACCCGACAAACCTAAAAGAACTTTCTGATCGCCAATTTGTTGACGTAGTTGTTCAACACGCAGGTCGATAATGTTTTCAGAGTTCCACAGACTACGACAGCCACAAATGCTGTGTACAAAGTTAGACAATAACTCTGCACCTTTTGCAGTGTGCGTTACTTCTGGGTGGAACTGAATACCGTAGAAACGACGTGTTTCATCAGAAACCATCGCCACTGGGCAGCTTGGCGTGCTTGCAGTAATTTGGAAACCTTCAGGAATCGCCGTCACTTTGTCGCCATGACTCATCCATACTTTAAGCTGGTCTTTGGTGTCCTCAAGATCACCAATCAACTTGTCACGAACTTGGATGTTTACTTCGGCATAACCGAATTCATGTACTGTCCCTGGCTCAACTTTACCGCCAAGTTGTGCCGACATGGTTTGTAAGCCATAGCAAATACCCAAAACTGGTACACCTAAGTTGAACACAACTTCTGGCGCACGTGGGCTGCCCTCTTCGTGTACGCTCTCAGGACCACCTGACAAGATGATACCGTTTGGATTAAATGCACGAATGTCTTCTTCAGACATATCAAAAGCATACATTTCAGAATATACACCAGCTTCACGTACGCGGCGTGCAATAAGCTGGCTATATTGAGAACCGAAATCCAAAATAAGGATACGATCTTCAGTAATTTGAGTATTGGTAGTCATGACAAACAACTATGAAAGGCAAACGAATATAAGCGCCGTATTCTAGCATTTTTCCACACATAACGCACATAATTCGGACAAGCTTTATGCAAGGCCAACATTTGGTGGTGTTTAAACAAAAAAGCACGCAATTATGTGCTATGTTTATTGCGAAATTTTCTCTATTTTAACAACTTCAATATCGGTCGGTTTATAACGATGTGTGTCGACCTCACCGACCACCTGTACTTTATCGCCTGCTTTAATATTGAATACTTTCCATAAATCCTCATCAATATCCAGCAAAATAACCCCTGTACCATCACTGAACTCATAATGATCTTCATTGAGATGTTTCAACAGTGTACCTTTTAAAGTGACCGCCGTTTCATCTTTGAGATTTGCAATGGCTGAAACAGTGACGTGATTGTTTGCCGCTTCTTGCATGATGATATGGTCATCATTTGCCCATGCGCCTACAGCTAGACTTAAACTGCTCATACAAAGCGCAATTTTTAGAAGATTTTTCATATTATTTTTCCTCATGTCTTATTGCTATTAATCAAAACAAAAAAAGCACCAACAGACGGTACTTTTTTGTAAATAAAAAAAGCAGCATCGTAAATGCTACTTTTCATTTTGAATTATTTTTCAATCAGATGATCTAGGCTCATTTTTCCTGCACCATGTAGCATCAGAAAAAACAAACCTCCTGCCATGGCAAAGTTTTTCATAAAATTAATACTGTCTTGTGTGCCATCATGAAAGATAAAAGCGGTAATCACACTAAATAGACCCAAACCAAACGCAGCAAAACGCGCTTGGAATCCAAACAGCAGCGCTAAGCCACCACCAAACTCAACCAAAATAGTTAATGGTAATAGCGCTCCGGGAACGCCCATAGACTCCATATACCCTACAGTTGCGCTATAAGCTGTAATTTTCCCCCAACCTGCGACAAGGAAAATATAAGCCATCAGCACGCGTGCAATTAAAGCTAAAACAGCATCGGTATTGGGTTGATTGACAATATTTTTGACCACAACATTTGGATTAAACATTTTTACACCTTTAAATACGTTTTATTTGAAGTTGTAGCTATCTTAATAATCTCTGTTTTTAGAATAAATATGCATTTTCATTATGCATCGTTCCGAATAGAGAACAATAATAGCCGAATTTATTTACGTTTTAATACTGACTTCTGACAATGAGACTGCTAGGATTTCTGCACTCTTCTGTTTAATTGTGCCCCATGGAACTGATTGATTTTATATTACATGTCGATGACCATCTGCTCGAGTTTATCACCAACTATGGGGTTTGGATTTATGCAATTTTGTTTCTTATCATCTTTGTGGAAACAGGCTTGGTGGTCATGCCCTTTCTACCCGGCGATAGCTTATTGTTTGCCGCAGGTGCCTTAGCTGCATCAACGGGTGCAATGAATCCATGGTTCCTTGGTATTTTACTTTTTGTCGCAGCCGTACTGGGCGATACATTGAACTATCACATTGGTCGTTATATTGGGCCGCGTGTTTTTGAAATCGAGTCACGTTTTATTAATAAACAACACCTGATAAATACACAAAAATTCTTTGAAAAACATGGTGGTAAAACCATTATTTTTGCGCGTTTTATTCCCTTTGCGCGCACCTTTGCACCTTTTGTGGCAGGCGCAGGAAAAATGGACTACAAATTTTTCCTGTCTTATAACCTGATTGGTGCATTCTGCTGGATTGGTTCATTCATTACTTTAGGTTATATTTTTGGTAATGTGCCTGTAGTCAAAGACAATTTCACGCATCTGATTTTCGGCATTATTATTATTAGTGTTTTGCCGGGGATCATTGGTTTTATTCGTGCCAAATTAAAGAAAAAATCAACCACTGAAGCTTAAGCAAAAAAACGTAGAATCACGGGAAACATACACACCACCAACAACATGGCCGATCCTTTGTACAAGAGATCGGCTTTTATTTGCTTGGACTCACCCGATAAAATGGCACGACCAAATGACATCCAAAACAAAGCCGTAGGTAATAAAACTAAGCTAAATACAATAAAGACCCATAAAAAATTCGTCGGATTATCCCATGTTTCATAAGGAAAAATACCTGCAGCAAACAGTACAGCTTTTGGGTTTTTCAAAGTTGAAAAAAACAACTGCATTGGTCGAATCGAGGTAAAACGTTGATTATGTTTTTCTAAATGTGAGCTTTTCCATAGGTGAAAGGCCAGCCAAAATACGTAACCTGCGCTAATAATATGCAAAATATCAATCAGATATGGCCAGATAGGGGTACTCAAATGAATTAACAATGCCCATAAGTTGATGGCATAGAAATACCCGAACAGTTCTGCAGGCACAAGCGCACTGGTTTTCGCCAGACCTTGCTGATGTGCAGAGCTTGCGAGTAAAGCATTGGTTGGTCCCGGAATCATAAGGACAGCAATCATTGCCAATACAAACAGCCAACTCTCAATCATAGACATCCAACAACAGTATTCAAGATGCGCAATTTAGCCGAAAAAGAGCAGTTTCCTCAAGTCAAGGCAGACAAAAAGACAAAACCTACTTACTGAAAAGTGACCTTAAAAAATAGTAAGACGTTGTTTTATTGTGATTATTTTTGAAACATTTTGCTAAAATTTTCATTCTGCTAAAGATACAAACACTTCAGCAGAATGAATCTATCCGTGTTTAATTTGTCTTATTTTGGACAGTAATCGTACAACCCTTAAACTTTGCAGCTTGTACTATGGCTTCTTGTTGGCCCAAAAGCCTTGAAATTTCGGTCTTTTTAGTATTCGAAGATTGTCCCATATTGAGCGAAATACTTGGACCAAAGCCCCAGCCGCCACCATGACTCCAACCACCACCCAGCCCCACACCTACACCCATACCCGTGCGTTTTTCAGTTGGTACACCTTCATCTAAATGTTGTTGAATACGATTATACTCTGCCTGTAGCTGTTGGCAGTTCAGCGCTTGGTACTGTGTAGGAGAAACATAGGTTGGTTTAACCGTTGTGGCACACGCACCTAATAACAACGTACTGCCCGCTAAAAAAGCAACTAAGATATTTTTCATGCTGAATCTCGCAGTTTATTATTCTCAATCTCATTGAACAATGATTGATAGGCCTGCGTCAATTTATGATCATGCGCCAAATGAATCAACGGTAAATTTTTATGATGTGACTCTTTCATCATCACCGATGGCGGTAACATACTTTCTAAAACAGGTAGACCTTCATCTTTCAACTGTTGCACCACTTCACGTGGCAGTTTAGCCTGTGCTTGGTATTGATTGACCACGATGCCCTCAATTTCCAAATGGTCATTATGATCATCTTGGGTTTCAAGTACATTTTCAATCAAGGTTTGTAGTGCTCGTTTAGAGAAAACATCACAGTCAAACGGAATTAGAACTTTATTGGCCGCAATCAATGCCGATAAGGTAAAGAAATTAAAGGCTGGTGGTGTATCAATATAAACTCGGTCGTACTTCCCAACCAGTTGTTGTAAGGCATCACGCAATTTATAAATTTTATGTTTGGATTCTAATGCATGGGCCAAGGCACCCAAATTTGGGCTGGCAGGAATCACATCAAGATTTTTAAAAGGAGACTGATGCACATAGCTTTCTAAGCCTTTGACACGTCCTTTCAGGATCGAACCAATCGCATTGCCGAGCAAGCTTTTATTTTGTGTAGCACCCAGAACTTCTTCAAAATAGTTCTCAATATTTGGCTCTAAAGCAGGCTTATCCGCAGTATAGGTTGCATCATCGCCCAACACATACTGACTCGAATTCGCTTGTGGATCGAGATCAATCAATAATGTTTTTAGACCTTGATGCGCACTGATAGCAGCCAAATTCACAGCAATACTGGACTTGCCTACACCACCTTTTTGATTAAATACCACACGTGTATGCATAAAATCCCCTCCATCTTGTTATTTTTCCACCTTATCTAGCAGTGTAGCGCAGAACAGGTTTCGTGCCGAACATTATGTCTAACAATTAGCCAAAGTTTGGTTTAATCATGACTAAACCAATAATCGAAACCATCGACACTACAGCGAGAAATAAGCCTGCACGGCGCTGTGCTAATAAAATTGTGTCATCCTTTTTATAGGCTTTAGATAAAGAAGACAGTATGACTAAAAATAAAACCACTTTGGCATAGAACCATGTTTGCACTTCAAAGTTTTTCATCACCAATAAGATGATGCCTGTGAGTACAATCATAGTCATACTCAAATGCTGAAATGCAACAAAAGCGATACGACCTGTAGGATTAGGCTGGTTACCCTGAACCCCTTTAAACAAGGTCATCGCACGTGCCAAAATAATTATGCATGCAATACTCACCGCACTCATATGTACAATTTTAATCAGTAATTGTGTTTCCATTCGCAAGCCTCTGTTTAGCTTTTCGGTGCATGTGCACAGTTTGGGCTAGAAGTGTCTTGCCCTTCCCACTCTTCTGGTAGAAAAGCATGAATAGCTAAAGCATGAATTTTTCCAGGACTGAGTAAATCGCCTGCTACGGCATAAATTTTTTGATGCCGCTGTACCAAACGCAGACCAGCAAAGGCTTCACTCACCACAATCACTTTAAAATGTGATTCCTTACCGGGGAAATATCCACCATGCCCCGAAGATTCATTCACCACTTCTAAATGGGATGGGGAAAACTGCTGTAAGCGCTCAATTAATTGCTGCTCTAAGCTCATGCCTGTCTCCAAAAATGATTATTCTGAGAGTATACCTGTTCCTTGCTGCTATGCGACGGTTAAAACGATCATCATCCGAACCATGACTTTACTTTTCAGCGGTAAAAAATCAAAAAGTCGGAACAGACTGCATTAAACTGGCTTTATTTTATGCAATTAAACTCAGCTTTTTCATAAAGCTATTGACCCTGAACTTGCTTGCTGTATCATACAGCGCTATGCGGGAATAGCTCAGTTGGTAGAGCACAACCTTGCCAAGGTTGGGGTCGCGAGTTCGAGTCTCGTTTCCCGCTCCAAATTTTTTTCAGGGTAAGTTTTCGTAAAAACTGCTCAATACGCGGGAATAGCTCAGTTGGTAGAGCACAACCTTGCCAAGGTTGGGGTCGCGAGTTCGAGTCTCGTTTCCCGCTCCAAATTTTTTAGTGTAAGTTTTTATAAAACTGCTCAATACGCGGGAATAGCTCAGTTGGTAGAGCACAACCTTGCCAAGGTTGGGGTCGGGAGTTCGAGTCTCCTTTCCCGCTCCAAATTCAAAAAGCCCTGATCGAAAGATTGGGGCTTTTTTATTGTTGATTTAATTGATGTTTTTCTACCTAATTAAAATTATTTACTAGAGCCTATTTATAAATCTAATTACGCCCCCCTATCTTCTGTGACCAATATGTGACCATTGAGTGCCCTACCATATATAAATCACCTTAAATGATCTTAAAGTTAACCGAATGACTTATTCTTTTTAGCCTATCTTGCCCCAAAACTAAATCTAGAAAATAAAATTTTAGTTTAATTTATGAACTTATTTTCTCAAATTTGTGACCAACTACTTTTCTAAAGTGACCATCGGTGACCAAATTTTTTACCTAAAAAAGCTCATTTGTAGGTATTCATTTAAGCTTTAAGTAAATCAATTCAAATTGTCTAGGTAAATTTTAACAAACGTTCAAAATTCATATCTACTTTTGTGACCAATCACGATTTCAATGTGACCATCAGTGACCAAACTATTATTCATTAATTTGATTATTAACATTTTTTTTGAAAATCAATAAATCACCTACTTCCACATCTAATGCAATACAAATTTTATCAATTGTCTCAAAATCAATCCGTACAGATTCATCATTATAAAGTTTATGTAAAGTAGATTTATTAATTCCAGTACTTCTCACCAAATCAGCAACCTTAAGTTTCCTTTCTGCTAATAGAACTGCCAAGTTTGAAATAATCATAAAATTTCCCAGTTAAATCATAAAAAGTACTTGCAAAGACATAAAAATATGATAATTTATGTCTTAGGAATAATTTTTCCTAGTTACCTAGTAAAAAATATGAGGCTCTATTATGTCATATACCTATCTCACAGCCCAGCAACTGGCTGAAAAAATCCAGTACGACGCTCGTACTATTCGTAACCAAATGAAGGACAGCATCTTCATTGAAGGGGTTCACTACATCCGTCCTTTTGGTGGTCGCAAGATTCTTTTTGTTTGGGAACGCATTGAAACAGAAATGCTTAAATTCACTGGTTTAAGCATGGATGCTCTGCAATAAAGCTTGGGAGGTTTAATTGATGGCTACCATCCGGGAACGAAGTGGCAAACTGATTGCCGATTTTCGCTACATGGGCATCCGTTGCAGAGAAACAACCAATCTTGAAGACAATGCCTATAACCGTCGTATTTTAAAAAAACGTCTCGAACAGCTTGAGGCAGAAATCACACTGGGAACTTTTGAATACGAAAAGTACTTTCCCAAAAGTAAACGTGTCGATGAATTTAAGGAAAAAAGAAGTCAACAAATCGCTGTACAAACCAAAGTTCCTCTTTTTAAAGAGTTTACTGCGCTGTGGTTTAAGCAGAAACAGGTTGAATGGAGAACATCCTATCAACACAAGGTTTCAATTATTATTAAAAATTATTTGATTCCTGCTTTTGGTAATCAGGTTCTCTCAAAAATCAAGAAGTCAGACTTGCTGAACTTCCGTGCATCCCTCGCCAAAGTGACTCACGGAAAAGATCAGACAAGCCTGAAAGCATCGCGGATTAATCAAATCATGACGCCTTTACGTATGATACTCAATGATGCAGCTGAACGATACGACTTTGAATCGCCTTATAAAAATATTAACAATCTGAAGGAAAGCAAGATTGAAGTCACACCTTTTTCTCTGGAAGAGGTGCATAAAATTCTTAGCACGGTGCGTGAAGACTTCCGCCCCTATTACACCATTCGCTTTTTTACGGGTATGCGTACCAGTGAAATCGATGGTCTGCAATGGAAAAATATCGACTTACAGCGTCGTGAAATCCATATCAGAGAAGCGTTAGTAAATGGTGTTCTTGGTGGAACCAAAACCTATGGTTCTGACCGCACCATCCAAATGAGTGATCGGGTTTATCAAGCCTTTCTACAACAGAAAAGCTTAAATAATGGTAAATCAGAGTTCGTATTCTGCAATCGTGACGGTGGACCTCTCGATTACCGTCTGGTGAATAAACGTGTCTGGCATCCGATCTTGCGCTTTCTAGGATTGAAGCCTAGAAGAGCCTATCAAACACGTCATACCGCAGCAACACTCTGGCTGTCGGCAGGAGAGAATCCGGAATGGATCGCACGTCAATTGGGACATTCAACGACTGAAATGCTATTCCGGGTCTATAGCCGCTACATACCCAATGTTACCCGTCGTGATGGCAGTGCATTTGAAGCCATGTTGGAAAAACTAAATACAGAGGAGCTTGCACATGAATAGTAAAGCTTTCTTTGGTGGTGTTGTGGTGAGTCCTGAAGCGGATATGGTCGCTCGTGAATTAATCCATGAGCTACACATTCCCAAACTGCACAATCTGGCATTTCTACTCAAAGTTAACAAATGCTTCGATGATCATCAGGCGTTGAGACTTTGGCTACAGCGAATGCTGGATGATGGACAAGCCCATTACGATGATTTAGCCCAACAGGCCCGCATCCGGTTAATGAGCCTGGCTCCCTGATCTAATAAATATACAAGGTCATCTACTTGATGACCTTAGCCCCTCTATACCTATAAAAAGGTGAACACATGCATAAAGATATTTCAATTTGGATGCCACTATATATTGGCGACTTACAGGCGAAATTTGCACGAATGACAGCAGAACAAATTGGTGCAGCACTGCTGTTAATGATGGATTTCTGGAAAAATGGTGCTATTCCTCATGACCTGGCGACAGTATGTAGCATCACAAAATTATCGCAAAATACCAAGGCTAAAACCTTGTTGAATACGTTGTTGGCCCTGGAATTGTTTGAAATTGAATCTGAGCAGATTCATTCAAATTTTTTAACCAGTTTAAAAAGCCAGGCATTGCAAAATCAGCAAATGAAATCTGATAAAGCTAAAAATGCAGCTCAAGCACGTTGGGGAAAATCCGCAAGTAATGCTCAAGCATCAGCCAAGCAACAAAAAGTAAATGCTCAAGCAAATCATGAGCATAGCCCGAGTATTACTCAAGCCATGCTTGAACCATGCCCTTCATCTTCATCTTCATCTTCATCTTCATCTTCATCTTCATCTTCAAATTTTGAAGAAAAAAATGAGGTTTTTTTAGAAAATTCCAAATGGATTTAGGAGAAGGATCATGAATACCATGCTTAAAACGCTCCAGTTGAGCGTAGAAACAACAGAAACACTTTGCCCTATCCATCATATACCCCTGATGGAAATTGCCGGTCACAGGCTCTGTAAATTGTGTGCGAAAGAAACCGTCCATCACTCACATGCAGCCTATGCAGATGAGCTGCAACAGCGATTGCTACAACAGAAAATCAAAAACTCAGGGCTCAATAAACGCTACCTGGACCGTGGCTTCAAGAATTATGTAGTTGCATGTCCTGCTCAAGACAATGCCATAAAACTATGTCAGGCTTTTGCACAGCAAATTATTTCTGACCATTATCCAAACCTGCTGCTCATTGGTACACCAGGTACAGGGAAGACTCATCTGAGTGCGTCAATCATTCGCAACATTCTGCATAACAGTACAAAATCTGCACGCTACTATACCAGTGCAGAAATTGCTCAAAAAATGATGGACACCTGGTCAGATGCTTCACGCTCTGAAAAGGAAGTTATCGAGCATTTCTCCAATTTTGATTTATTGGTGATAGATGAATATGGCCTGCATGACCGACATGAAAAACGCCTGGAGATGGTGCATAAGGTTTTATATAGTCGTTATGACAATATGAAATCTACACTGCTGATTTCCAATTTCACAATCCAAAATATGCAGCGGGATTTAGGTGTCCGATTATGGTCACGCTTACACGAGAATAATTTAATTACGATACCATGCTATTGGGAAGACAACAGGCTTCTTCCTTAAAAGAAGCAATCATAATAAAAGTGTAAAACCATCCAATATGGTTTTACACTCTAAAATCTATTAAATCATCCATTGTAAAAAT
>NZ_QKVN01000048.1:0-20600 GCF_003231195.1 Acinetobacter sp. WCHAc060042 | reverse complement strand
CTTCTTACTTATAGGGTGAGTCGTATTACCCGTTCTTATCAACAGCATGAGCTTTCAACATTCAAACCGAATTTAGATATTTTAAAACAATTGGAAGATGAAGATGGTATTTGGTTTGGTCAGGAAAAAAGTGAAGTGATTTTAAAAGTTCATGCCGACGTGGTATTGCATTTTATGCAACGCCAACTTTTACCTGAGCAAGAGCTTGTTAAGACATTAGAAGATGGCGGGATATTAGTATCCAGTAAAATTAGCCATACCATGCAGCTTTTACCTTTAGTTCGATATTGGATTCCGCATGTTGAAATTGTTAGCCCTGAACATTTACAGGATGAGTTAGAAGTTGGTTTAAAAGGGTATTTGGAACGTTAGGGGATACAATGGCATGGAAACCAAAGCTAATAAAAGCTCAGGGTCTATAATGTAAAGCAACAGATATTTTTGTGTCTACAAGTGATGTGATTTTAGGCTTTCCACGGTGTAAAAAGTGTGGTGTACAAATGATCATGGCTGGGCAGTTTGATATGTCGGATTGGATAAAAAATTAAAAGCTTGGTTTAAAAATGAAGAAATTTATAAAGGGTTTGCAAAAAATGGGTCATAGAGAGAATCAACTATCTTCTAACATTAATGAGAAATTTGATTTAGAAAAAGCACGTCAGCGTTTACAGCAGTTTCAGGTAGAACGAGAACGTGATGGGCAGAATGAGGATCAGAATTTAGATATTGTTGAGCCTTTAGCTCAAGATCAGCAGAATTATATGATTGTTAAACCAACGGTTACTTTGGATGATGATGTCATTTTATCAACTGTTACCCGCATGCAGTTAGATGAAGGAATGGCTAAATTACGCTTTCATAAAACGATCTATGAAGACTGGAATTTTGGTTCTGTAGATAAGCAAGGGCGCAGTGTTATTCTAAATTTTTTTGGTGCACCTGGGACAGGTAAAACTTTAACCGCAGAAGCATTCGCAGGAAGTTTAGGCTTATCTATCATAAAATTGGGAATTGCTGAGCTTGAAAGCAAGTTTATGGGGGAAACTTCAAAAAATATTCAGGCTGTGTTTAAGGTTGCAACAGAAGCCAATTCAGTTTTATTTTTTGATGAAGCAGATACCTTATTGGGTAAACGTTTATCTTCAGTGACACAAGGTATTGATAATGAAGTGAATGCTATGCGTTCTACTTTATTGATCGAGTTAGAAAAATTTAACGGAATTGCAATTTTTGCAACCAACTTTGCCAAAAACTATGATGAAGCGTTTAGAAGCCGTATTAGTCACCATATTCATTTTGACTTACCTGATTTAGAGGCACGCAAAAATTTATGGTCAAAAATGCTGGTTGAGCAAATTCCTTTGCTAGAAGAACGAAGTGAGTTTATTAATTGGGCAGCAGAATTATCTGAGGGTTTTTCTGGGCGTGAGATTCGGACTTGTATGCGTTTGGTTCTACCTAAAGCTTTGTTGGAAGCAGAACAGGCACAGGAAGAACCTAAATTAAAATTGGAACAGTTAAAAGAAGTAATTCATCGTGTGAATCATGCCAAGTCAGAAGTTGCAAGTAAAAACAAAGCAATAAGTGATGATGAGGTTAGTTCTGCAAAATCGTTATTGGGTATTAAAGGTTAATTTAAAGGAGATTGATATGGGGTGGTTTAGTTCGGCTTGTTCATGGGTTGGTTCAAAAGTCTCGTCTGCTGCAAGTAAAGTCTGGAATACAGCGAAAAGTGCAGCAAGTAAAGCGATTGATTGGATGGCCGATGAAGCTGAAAATTTTGTGGGCAGAGTAAAAGAAGTCTGGGCAACTGTAAAGCCACATGTTGTGAGAATTGCTCCAATGGTTTCCAATGCTTTAAAAGTGATCCCTCATCCGTGGGCACAAACGGCTGCGGTTGTCATTGAAAAAGGTTTGCAGGCTTTATTGGCATTAGAGAATAGTCCAATTCTTAAAAAAGCAGAACAGGCTATTTTATGGGCAGCTAAAACAGCACGCCACTTTCGTGAAAAGTTTTTGACACCAGATGAAACCAAAGAGGCGGAACAACGTCAGGAAGATTTGCAGGAAACAATGGATGCTATGCAGACCGAAGAGCAACGCCAGTCTATTCGTTTTGCTGTAGTTATTAATGACTATATATTAGTTCAAACTCGCATTCAGTCAATTCTAGAGAAAGATAATTTAACTGATTTTAATCATTATTTAAGATTAAGAGCGACTCAGAAATTGTTGAAAGCTGCAGAAAAAACATTAAATACGGCACAGAACATCAATGAAATTACAGCAGATGATTCATTCTTGTTGCGTGTAGGTTCTGATCTTTTGGCTGAAAACCCACAATTGTCTGATGCGGATGCAGAGCGTTTAGATCAATTAATCAGAAGACGTTTTAACGGTAAATCACTTATTCCTTTTGTATTTGAAGAAATGATTTGTGCATGGGAAACCAAATATCAAAATATGGAAGCGAAATGGAAAATGCAGAATAAGCATTTAGCATCTTTACAAGATGATTTAATGTCATTAGAAACAAAACTTGAAATTGAGCCCCTAAGCTCAGATGAAGAGCAAAGCTTAATTGAATTGAGGCAGGATGTTATTACTGAATCTTATCAATTAAAACAGAAAGGTAAAGAAAATCGAGCAATGAAAAGCTACGTTCATGCTGCCGAAGGATTTTTACAGGTATTGGAAAAATCAGAAGAACAATTTGAAGAGGAAGGACGAGATTATATCCTTGATGATGTTGCGACAGTGGGTCGATTATTAATTGATTGTGCCCAAAATGGAAAACAGTGGGATGAGTTATCAGTGGACGAGCAAAGCTTGATTACAGATTATGCCAATATTTTTGCAGCAGATAGTAAACAACGTAATCAAGATTTGATTGAGGCTGAAGTAGCATAATGGAAATCTTAAACTTCTTATTGCCGATTCATTTTTCACCCTTTAAAATTGAAGTTTTGCCAATTGCTTTTCTTGTAATTATTTGGGGGTTATTTATATTCACTATTACTCGAGTATATAAAGAAGCCAAGCCTGAGAATTGGGAACATAATTGGTATGGTGGTGATGTTAATAATACTGCTAATGATCTTGATGCTGAACATGGTTCAGTTATGGAAATTAGTGAAGCTGTAGCGACATCATCAGAAAAATTAGCTGATATTATGCCAGGAATGATCCTGATTATTGGTTTATTAGGTACGTTTCTGGGACTAGGTCTCGCTTTGGATAAAGCATCCTCCATTCTAACTGGTGCAAATGCCATGAATAATATGGATGCTTCAATGACTCAGTTGATGGGGATGTTGGAAGGGCTTGGCACTAAATTTAAAACATCAACATGGGGATTATTAGCATTTATTTTATTAAAAGTTATCTTATCTAAAAATGGTTATGAAGAACGCCGGTTACGTTGGTCAATTGAAAAAGTTAAAGGGGAACTTGACCTTGCACGAGATAGACAGCTAAAGGAACAACGTAGGAATAATCAAAATATTATTGATAACATGCAAACTATTGCTCAGTTATTTGTTGAGACGATTGGAAATAATCAAACTAAGAATCAGGAGTTGTTTCAGCAGTTAAGTAGACATAGTGAGGAGAGTAAAAATGCTATGGTTGGCTTTATTGAGAAGAATGAAGCAACAGTATCTAGTTTAGGAAAATCAGCAACAGGTATGTCAAAGGCCGCTGTACAAATGGGTGAATCAGCAAAGCATTTACAAAACGTAATTGATTCATTCCGTTCTAATATGGAAAGTGTTGTTGATCTGATGAAAGAAGACCTTAATTCAACAATTACTGGTATGAATGAGAGTTTTGGTCAAAACATGGCTGAAATGTCGGAAGGTTTAAATAAGGCAACAAAGGATATTTCTAATGCTGTCAATAGTTTATCGGGTAGTGTAGATGAAACTATGAAAACTGTAACATCAACTATTAATGAATCAATGGAATTACAGAAAAAATCACAAGGACAATTTACTACAACTGTACAAGTATTAAGAAAAGAAATTCTTGAAATGACGAATCTTGTAAAAGAATTAACAGAGGGAATAAATAATCAATTCGGAGCTGTTACTAATGGTATTAAGCGTACAGAGCACGTTGGTAAAAAAATAGAGGAATTAACAAATACAGTAAATGGTACATTTAAAGAATCATTACAAAGTATTGAAGCGGTCACAACGCTAAAACCAACACTAGAAAACTTAGTACATGGCATAGATTCTCAAATTACTTTATTGGGTAAGATTGAAATTAACACTTCTCCTGAGCAACAAAAGAAAGTTAATAATCTTTTAAAACTTGGGGGGAGAACGTAAACAGTGAAAGATAAACCCAATGAGTGGATTTCAATTTCAGATTTAATGGCAGGAGTTATGGCTGTTGTCATGCTTTTGCTAGTGATGTCTGTATTACAGAAAACGTATGCTGAGTTAAAGCACAAGCAGGAAATGGAACAGGGAGGAGCAGCCCAACAAAAACGTATTGCGGAAATGTTAAATGATTTAAAGAAATCTGTTGAAGAACAAGGTGCAAGTGGTTTGATGTCATTTGATATTGCAGATGGGCGAATTACATTAAAAGACAATATTTTTGAAAAAGGTAGTGCATGTATTACACCGTTGGCTGCTCAAGCATTTAAGAATATTGATATCAAAATATCAAAATTCTTACAAGATAATAGTTTAGCTTCGATTTATGTTGAGGGGCATACAGACAGCTTACCTGTTTCTCGTCCTGTAACTGATTATGCGCGTTTTTGTACAGTATATGATGATAACTTTACTTTATCCGCAGCGAGAGCGAGAGAGGCACGAAAGCTATTAATCTCACAATTGGATGCTATTCAGTCTAAACGTATTGTGGTCGCAGGTTTTGGAGATTCTCATCCTTTAAAAGGTATAGATTCTAAAGATGGTCGAAATCGCCGTGTAGAGATTCAGTTTGCAGTTACGTCTGGGAACTGATTGTTTGATATTTTTATCATATTTAGGTTTAAATGAAGATGAAAGAATGTATTGATTTATTATTTAACATTATCTTTAAAATCTTGGGCCAGATAGGATTTCAATATGTTGTTATTGGGTTTTTTCTAATTTTATCGGTTTTCTGGGTGGTTGATAAGATATGTAAGTCTAAATAAAATGATTTATACCTCTTATTGTTAAATGTTTTAATAATAAGAGGCGATTTCTAATCAATATTTTAATTTTCTATAATTATTTCATTCACTTTACTGGTACTCATTAAATTTTAAATAACCTATCAACCCGATAAACCCTAAAATCGGAGTAAAAAGACCAGAGATTAAGAGCCAAAGTAAGAAAGATTGGCCTTGGCTTTTCGCAAAGGTTGCAACTAAAAAAGCAAAAAATACTAAGATGATAAAAGACATATTGTATTTCCTGATGAAGTTGTAGATTAGGCAACAAGCCATTCCTGACGAATGTTAGTGGCTTGATCATCTTGATTTAAATTAAATGTGACTTTTAATCCCAGTTTTAGATCGATATCTTCTGGCCATTCATTGCGGGAGAATCGATAGCGAACAGCATTCCCGTCAATAACAATGCCTGTTTTATTTAAAGGTGAATAATGTAAAATAAGTCCAATAATCATGATGTTTTTTCTCATTATCTTTAGAAGTTAGCGTAATTATGAATAATGAGAATGATAGGTGATGTCATTTTAAAAGGATTATTTATAATTTTTAGATTTAATTTGATTGTATAAAGAAAAAACTCCCAAAGATCAAATTGAGAGTTTAAGTTAAAGGTTAAAGAAATAGTTGGAATTATTTTACAGGTTCACCATAAAGATTGCTTTCACTTTGCCCCTTGGTAGCAAACCAGATCACTAATAAAATAAGACCAACAATCGGAATTAAACTAATGAGGAACCACCAACCTGAACGCCCTGTATCATGTAAACGGCGTGCGCTCACTGCCAAATCAGGAATAAAGGTGGCAAGTAAAACCAAACCCGTAAAAATTACTTCTGTTTCGAGCACTATATCAACAATAGAAGCAACAATCACCAGAATGAAAATACTTAAACGAAAGAACCAGTATTCCTTGCGTCTCGACCGACCATTAAAGTTTGCATAATTTTTCATACATTTGATAAACCAGTCAAAGACATGATAATGCTCTTCACTTTTTTCAGTGGTGTTGGAGTGGTTTGCAATCGTAGGAGATGCACCTAAAGCTTTATATATTCCAATAGCAAAACCTTGCTCATTTAAATCAAAGTCAACTTTTAATCCACGTTGTGGCGAAATGTTTTCTTTCCACTCATTGCCAAAAAATGTATAGCGCTTTTGGTCATCCCCAGAAATAATCCCACTATTGGTTTGAATCGAAAAATCAAGAATTGTGCCTTTCATTTTTATGCTCCGTGTATACGATTAGATAATGTGTATTGACGGGGCTATTGTTATTTAGAGGGATGACAGGGGGTGTCATTGGAATCAAAATATTTTTAATTCTAAATTACAGGCATAAAAAAACCAGCTTAAAGCTGGGTTCTTTATATGCACCATACTTAGAAGTATAAGAATGGTGCCCGAGGCCAGACTCGAACTGGCACGCTTTGTGGGCGGGGGATTTTAAATCCCCTGTGTCTACCGATTTCACCACTCGGGCTTTAACAAGATGGAGGCGGAGGTCGGAATCGAACCGGCGTCCACGGAGTTGCAGTCCGCTGCATGACCACTCTGCCACCCCGCCGCGTCTTGTTGATGCGTATATTAGCAAGCTCTGAAAAAAAAACAATAGGACTTTCATTCGTATGCGCATAAAAACAGCATATCGCGAAAAATATTCAAAATAATCATGTATTATGTGCAAAATTGATTCATATCAACACTTGGAGATGTGCCGTGGCATTAGTTTTAGATGGTCGTGCATTGGCAAAAAAAATTGAAGCTGACTTGTTAACTCGCGTAGAAGCGCTAAAAGCAAAATCAGGTCGTACCCCAATTCTTGCAACAATTTTGGTGGGTGACGATGGTGCATCTGCAACTTATGTGCGTATGAAAGGAAATGCTTGCCGCCGCGTTGGTATGGACTCGCTTAAAGTTGAATTACCTAAAGAAACCACGACTGAGCAATTGTTAGCTGAAATTGAAAAGTTGAATGCAAATCCTGATGTACATGGTATTTTGCTGCAACATCCAGTGCCTGAACAGATTGATGAGCGTGCATGTTTTGATGCAATCTCTCTTGCAAAAGATGTGGATGGCGTAACCTGTCTTGGTTTTGGTCGTATGGCTATGGGTGAGGCTGCTTATGGCTCTGCAACTCCTGCAGGTATTATGACGATTCTGAAAGAAAACAACATTGAAATCGCGGGTAAACATGCGGTTGTTGTAGGTCGTTCTGCAATTTTAGGTAAACCAATGGCGGCAATGTTGCTTGAAGCCAATGCAACTGTGACGATTTGCCATAGCCGTACTCAAGATTTGGCGAGCTTTGTGAAGCAAGCGGATATTATCGTGGGTGCTGTGGGTAAGGCTGAATTGATCCAAAAAGATTGGATTAAACAAGGCGCTGTGGTTGTTGATGCAGGTTTCCATCCACGTGATGGTGGTGGTGTAGGCGACATTCAATTGGTCGGTATTGAAGAAGTGGCTTCTGCGTACACACCAGTTCCAGGTGGTGTTGGCCCAATGACCATTACGACATTGATTCGTCAAACGGTTGAAGCGGCTGAGAAGGCTTTAGGTTAATTATTTAAAGTAGTCTAATACTTCCTCAAAGCGAGTATTGGATACACGATAACGTCATTCGCTGTTGTTTGAGCTAAGACTTTATTATTTAATGTTTCTGCGACTATTTTAAATAGATGGTGGCATTTAACGAGTTCAGCGAATGACTATGGTTTTGCCTACTTTTGCCAAAACAAAAGTAGGTCTAGCCGAAGGCTAATTCCTCAATCCAAACTTTAGCTGCAAGACCCCGCAGTAAAAGCATAAAAGTACTCAATGACTTATGAGCTGTACTTTCCAATTCCCCAAAGCCCCAGATCATTTACTTCAAGCCTTGCATGAGGTGATTCCAAATTGTGAGCTTTTAGCTCAGCAACTTCCTGAAACACCCATTTCACTGTGGCTCATTCCTCCAGTATTTCCAACCGATAAACTGGATGATGAAATCATTCGGCGTATTTGGAATGAAACGCCATATTGGATCTTTTGCTGGGCTTCAGGTCTAGCAATGGCGCAGTGGTTACTGGCTGAACCACATCATGTTCAGGATAAAGTGGTGTTGGACTTCGGTGCAGGTTCAGGGGTGGTTGCGATTGCAGCCAAAATTGCGGGTGCAAAGCGCGTGATTTGCTGTGACATTGACCAAGTGAGTTTAGATGCTTGTCGTGCCAATGCGGAACTAAATAATGTAGAGCTGGAATATTTAATTGATCTCTACAAAGCAGAGCAAGTTGATGTTTTGTTGGCTGCTGATGTTTTATATGACCAATGTAATCGTTTCTTTTTAGATGAGTTTTTAAAGTTTGCACCAGAGGTTTGGGTGGCAGATAGTCGTGTTAAAAATTTCAGCCATCCGCAGTACATAAAGTTGGATGAACGCAGTGCAACAACGTGGCCAGACTTAGATGAATCACCTGAGTTTCGTAATGTAAGTTTTTATCGAACTTTAGAAACTCAAAAAGGGCAGTAGCCCTTTTCATGAGTCTAAGCGATTTATGAGCAGGTATAGCGTACTACATGTAATGTGCTCGGTCGTGTTTCAAGTGCTTCACGTGTGGCAAAATTTTCACCTTGGTGTAAGTCCGGTGTGTTACTTAAACCAAATGTAGCGCGAGTTTGTCCAATTTGACGACCATATTGAGGCATATCTGCGGCAGTATTTGGAATCTCATTGATACTTAAAATCGTCAATTTATAGTTTTTCTGTGAACCTAAAACCTTTTGGCACGCATGTTGGAGTTTATTTTCATCGAGCTGCTGATTTTTACGTGCTGCAAGTGTATAAGCAAGCGTAGCACTAGTTCCAGACTGTTGTTCAATTTGATAGCCAACATTGCCATTGTATTGGCGAGGTGTACTTTGGCATGCAGATACTGCTAAAACAATACAACTTAAACCTAAAAATTTATACGTATTTTTCATGTAAAAAGTTCCTAACATTATTCTTGTTCTTAGTATGCCATACACAAGTTTAATTCACGATATTTCAATTGATCTAGTTTGAGTAAAACTTTCCTCTGGTAAATAAAAAATGCCTTCATGGGATGAAGGCATTTAGACTTTTAATATTTCAGATATGCAACAAGCAAAAGGATTAGTGATCGGTAATCATGCTGTGCTTTTTGGTGTCTTTCATGAAAATATAAGTCAGTAAGGATAATCCGATCATAAATGTAATGTAATAAAAGAAATAGTTTTCATGCCCTGCATTTTTAAAACTTAAAGCAACTAACTCTGCTGTACCACCAAAAACCGTATTGGCAATAGCATAAGGCAGTGCAACACCTAGTGCACGAATGTGCGCAGGAAACAGCTCTGCTTTCACGACAGCATTAATGGCAGTATAACCTGTCACAATTACCATACCGCTCATACACAGCATAAAAGCAGTGGTTGGGCTACTGGTTGAGCCTAGGCCGTTAAAGATTGGAATCGTGAACAGTACGCCTAAAACACCGAAAGTAATCATAATGGGTTTACGACCAATCTTATCGGATAGTGCGCCAACTACGGGTTGTAACAGCATAAAAATAAAGATGGCTGCTGTGGTAATTTCAGTCGCTGTAGTTTTTTCAAAACCAGAGGTGTTGACCAAGTATTTTTGCAAATAGGTGGTGAAAGTATTGAATGCCAGCGTTCCACCTGCAGTCAGCATAATGACAGTAAAAGCTTGTCGTGGGTATTTAGTAAACAATGCCAAAGCACTTGATTTGGGGCCGCCATTTTTAGCTTGTTCTTGTGCATCTTTCGATGATTGTGTTTCAACCAAACCACGACGAATCCAGAACACCACAACTGCAAGAACGGCACCAATAAAGAATGGAATACGCCAACCCCATTCAGACAACTGGGTTTCAGTCATGTTACGTTGTAAGATAATCAACACGCACAGAGCGAGTAATTGTCCTGAAATGAGGGTCACATACTGGAAACTAGAGAAAAAGCCGCGATGGTTTTTACCTGCCATTTCGGTTAAGTAAGTGGCACTAGAGCCATATTCACCGCCAACACTTAAACCTTGTAATAAGCGTGCAAAGAGCAATAGGGCAGGTGCGAGCATGCCGACACTTGCATAGGTGGGCGCGCAGGCAATAATTAAAGACCCCACACACATTAAAGACACAGATAATGTTAGGCCTGATTTACGTCCTTTGCGGTCGGCATAAATACCCATGATCCATGCGCCGATTGGGCGCATGAGGAACCCAAGTGCAAATACCGCAGCGGCTTGCAGTAATTTGACCGTGTCATCTCCTTCAGGAAAAAACTGGGGGGCAAAATATAATGTAAATGCTGCATAGACATACCAGTCATACCATTCAACGAGATTACCTGCTGAACCGCCTAAAATTGATTTTAAACGTGTCTTTTTGTCGAGGCTTACTGGAGCTGCTTGGGAAGATAAATCAGTCACAAAGATTTTCCAAAGAGAAGTTCGGAAAAATACATCTTTTAACTTTTTGGATTATAAAAGTTAAAACAATATATTTTTAGATTAAACAATAAATTCTTTTTTGTTATACGCCCCTTGTTTAGAGAGTTCATTCGACTTTAGTCTAAAAAATCGCATGATTTATGGGCTGTTAAGTTTTTCTAATTAATATTCGTTTTTCAATGGAAAATAATAATTTTACTTATTTAAAACAGTATCTTGGTAATCAGTAAAATGTGAATAGTCAATTAAAATACAACGGTTTAGGTCACTTTATGCAAAATTAAAAAGAATTTTTATTTGGTGGAAATATCACTTTTTGTTTGAATGTTATTCAAATATTGAACCGAATCATAAAAAAGAAGCATTAATTTGTAAAAAGATGTGGGAGAGCTGATCTGTTAAGGAAAGTGATGTTTTTGTACGGTGGAATCATCTTTTCGGTATGACAAGGTCTGATTTTGATGTTAAGTTGAGATTAAGAAAAACAAGAATATATGCTAAGTAAAGAGGTTGATATGCAAGACACAAATGCAATTTATGACATTGCCGTTGTTGGAGCTGGAATCAATGGAGTGGGAATTGCAAATGATGCTGTTGGTCGTGGCTTAAATGTTTTCGTCTGCGAAAAAGATGATTTAGCTAGTCATACGTCTTCAGCGAGTAGCAAACTCATCCATGGTGGATTGCGTTATCTGGAACAAAAAGAATTTCGTTTAGTTCGTGAAGCATTACTTGAGCGTGAAGTCTTATTAAAAAAAGCGCCACACTTGATCCATCCCATGCGTTTTATCATGCCACATCAACCGTATTTGCGCCCAGCATGGCTAATTCGTTCGGGCTTATTTATTTATGATTATCTGGCAAAACGAGAAACTCTTGAAGGTTCTGAGTTAATTTATTTTAATGCTGATAGTCCACTAAAGGAAACGATCAGTCGTGGTTTTGAATACTCTGACTGTACCGTAGATGATGCTCGGTTAGTGGTGGTCAATGCATTGCAAGCACATGAACTAGGAGCGCAGATTCGAACACAGACCCGCTGTGTTTCTGCAACTCAGCAAGAGGGTGTGTGGTGTTTAACCTTAGAACATCAAAAACAACAATATCAAATTAAGGCAAGAGTTTTGGTGAATGCTACAGGTGCATGGGTCACTGATTTTATTCAACAGCAGTTGCTTCAAACGCCAAAAGCTGGAATTCGATTAGTACAAGGTAGTCACATTGTTGTGAAGCGCTTATACCCCGAACATCACGCTTTTATCCTACAAAATGATGATCAGCGCATTGTTTTTGTGATCCCTTATTTAGATGAATACAGTTTGATTGGGACAACAGACCTAGAGTTTGAGGGTGATCCAAATCATGTACACATTACCGAACAAGAAACGGCATATCTAATAGATGTTATTAACAATCATTTTAAGCTGCAATTACAGTTTGATGATGTCATTTCTACCTATGCTGGTGTTCGGGCGCTGTATGATGATGAAAGCGCACAGGCTTCTAAAATAACCCGTGATTATGTCCTTGCACTGTCGAATGAAGGAGAACACGAAGCACCTCTTTTGACAGTATACGGTGGAAAGTTAACAACTTATCGTAAGCTAGCAGAAGCAGCATTATCTCAGCTCAAACGGTATTTTCCTCAGATGAAAGCAGAATGGACGCTGCAAGCAAAATTACCGGGTGCTGAGGATTTTGATTCAGTGGAATTATTGCGGACAGAATTAATGCAGAGTATTCAAGGTTTGGATTTACATACTGCACAGCGTTGGGCTAAAACCTATGGCTGTCGTGTTTGGCAGATGCTAGATGAGAAGAAGACCATGCAGGATTTAGGGCAGTCATTTGGGTATGGTCTATATCAGCAAGAGGTTGATTATTTATATAGAGTTGAATGGGCTAGGCATAGCCAAGATATTCTCTGGCGAAGAACAAAGCTGGGTATGAAACTCAATATAGCTGAAGTCCGAAGTTTAGATCTGTATCTACATGATTTACATCAGCGTCGTGTGCAGGGTGATGCTGCATAGTCTTGCATTGATGTTTATCTTCTTAAAAGTAGAGCATTGGGATTAAAAAAAGCCGCTTGCTGCGCGGCTTTTTAAGCTTAGATTTCAATACCACCTAATTGTTTGCAGTCCACAGGTGTTTTCCATTTCACAGCAGTACCCCAGACCACTGGGCGAACAATACGCCAAGGCCAGAATCCAAATCGTTGGCTTGCATTGTAATTAATCACCACATTGCCACCCACTTGGTGCGCGCGTTCAGCAAAGCGTGGATAAAGTTCTTCCACACTGCCATAAGTGCCTTTAGCAACTTTAATGCGTTTTTTGATGTCAAATTGAGTAGAGTCTGGAGTACCTTTAATGGCGCAGACGTGCAGTGTAGATGTTGTTGTTGGTTCAGTTTGAGCCATTGCTAGGCTTGATACACCAACTAGACTGATGGTTAGCATGAGTGTTTTGAACATAGTTTTCCCTTTTGATGTTTCTTTTTGATTTATAAAGTTAAATTTTTAAAATATTTGAAAGATTGAAAAAAGACCGCTTGTGCGGTCTTTTTTGAGAGCTTAATTTAAAGATTAAGCAGATTTTTTCACAGCTTCTAAAAGTTCGTTTTGACGAGTTTTAAGTGCAGCTGGTAAACGCTCACCAAGTTTATTGAACAACTCAGTATGACTTTCAATTTCTTTGATCCATTGATCTTTATCTTGAGAAGTCACAAGTTCAAATTGAGCTTTAGTAAAGTCAGAACCTGTCCAGTTTAATTGCTCATAAGTTGGTACTAAACCAATTGGAGTCTCAACAGCATCAGCACGGCCTTCACAGCGGTCAATGATCCACTCAAGAACACGCATGTTTTGACCAAAACCAGGCCATACAAAGTTACCTTCAGCATCACGACGGAACCAGTTCACGTTGTAAATGCCTGGGAGTTTGTTGCCTGCAGCTTTTGCTTTTGCTGCAACTTCTTCACCAAGTTCTAACCAGTGAGAGAAGTAATCCGCCATGTTGTAACCCGCAAATGGAAGCATTGCGAATGGGTCGCGACGAACGACACCTTGTTGACCTACAGCAGCTGCAGTTGTTTCAGAGCCCATAGTTGCAGCTTTATAAACACCATCTACCCAGTCAAATGCTTCTGAAATAAGAGGCACTGTGTCCGCACGACGGCCACCGAAGATGAATGCAGAAATAGGTACGCCTGCTGGATTTTCCCAGTCAGCATCAATAGAAGGACATTGACCTGCTGAAACAGTAAAGCGTGCATTCGGGTGAGCTGCTTTTTCTTCACCAGTGTGCGGTTGACCTTTCCAGTTAGTTAGGTTAGCAGGCACTTCTTTAGAAAGACCTTCCCACCATACTTCACCGTTGTCTGTTACAGCAACGTTGGTATAGATAACATCTTTAGTTAATGTTGCCATACAGTTTGGGTTCGTCTTGGTATTTGTACCAGGCGCTACCCCAAAGAAACCAGCTTCAGGGTTGATCGCATATAAGCGACCATCTTCACCTGGTTTGATCCAAGCAATATCGTCACCTACGGTTTCAATTTTCCAACCTTCGTAACCCGCTGGTGGAATCAACATAGCAAAGTTCGTTTTACCACATGCAGAAGGGAATGCTGCTGCGATGTAGTGTTTTTCGCCTTGTGGATTTGTTACGCCAAGGATCAGCATGTGTTCAGCTAACCAGCCTTGTTGACGACCCATAGAAGAAGCAATACGTAAAGCTAGGCATTTTTTACCTAACAATGCGTTACCACCGTAACCTGAACCATAAGACCAGATTTCACGTGTTTCTGGATAGTGAACGATCCATTTTTCAGGATTGCAAGGCCAAGCCACGTCTTTTTCGCCGATCGCAAGTGGGGCACCTACTGTATGAACACAAGGAACATATTCGCCATCAGTACCTAATACGTCATAAACAGCTTTACCCATACGAGCCATTTTAGACATGCTGACTGCTACATAAGGAGAGTCAGTAAGTTCGATACCAATGTGTGCAATATGAGAACCTAAAGGACCCATAGAGAACGGTACTACATATAAAGTACGACCTGCCATTGAACCGTCGAACAAACCATTTAGACGAGCACGCATTTCAGCAGGCTCTTCCCAGTTGTTTGTTGCGCCAGCATCTTCTTGTTTTTCAGAACAGATGTATGTACGACCTTCAACACGAGCAACGTCAGAAGGGTCAGAATTTGCAAGATAAGAACCAGGATGTGTTTCTTGGTTAAGCGCTTGCATCGTGCCGTTAGCGATCATCAAGTCGATATAACGTTGATATTCTTCTTCGCTACCGTCACACCATTCAATTTTCGCTGGTTTTGTTAATTTTGCAATTTCTTCCACCCATGCAATAAGCTTAGGGTGACGAACGAATTCTGGTGCGTTCACTTGGGTCATGGTGAGGCCTATCTCAAATATGTACACAGTTGTACAAAGTACAATCTCAACAATAGATTTACTGCTGAGATGAAAAGATGAAAAAAAAGTGGCTGTATTAAAGCATAATTTGATAAAAAAAATAAGACCAAAGCCGTATCTAAATTATGAACAATTTTGTAAAGGTATTTCATTTTAATTATTAAAAAACAATATTTTACTTTAATTTTATTGCTTTATTTGATGTATTTATTATATTTATGAGTATTATTCATTTAAAATATTTAAATTAAAAACAATGGTTTATAAATATTTTGTGATTGAGATTTATTATTGATTAAATAAATGAACGTCATTTGATTTTTACATAACCAAACTGTTAACTGTTGAATTTTTGGACAAAAATAGAGTAATTACTTTATGAAAGAGTGCGGGATGTCTGAGCAGTTAAAACCTTTGTCACTTATTTATAACAAAAAATCAGGTTTTCATGCCACAAATAAAGATGAAGTGTATGAACAACTGCTAGCCGATCTGAGTACTGCTGGTTTTGAAATACAGTCATTTGAGTTAAGTGAGTGCATGGACTTTGATCAGATGATGCAAGAGGTTTTATTACGTCATCGACAAGCAGAACATATAGGTGTTGTGGTTGCAGCAGGTGGAGATGGAACATTAAATGCAGTCGCTTCAAAGCTGATGGGTACTGATATTCCTATGGGAATATTGCCTTTAGGTACATTTAACTATGTCGCACGGGTCTTGAATATCCCGCTAGATTTATTAGAAGCGGCACATGTGATTGGCACGGGGAAAACACGTTCTGTGCATGTGGCACAGCTCAATCAACACATTTACCTGAACAATGCCAGCTTAGGGTTATATCCTTTATTTATTCAAAAGCGAGAACAGTTTAATCAGCATTTTGGACGTTTTCCATTGCATGCGTATACCTCGGCATTGGATGTTCTTATTCGTAACCGTAAAGAGTTAAAACTTGAGGTTGAAGTTGATGGGCAGCTTTATCCTGTTAAAACGCCATTGATTTTCTTCGGCAATAATCAGCTTCAATTGGCTGAAATGAAATTGCGTATTGCAGAAGCTGCCGAAGCTGGAAAGGTAGCAGGGGTGGTTGTTGCAAAAAGTGATAAACGCACACTGTTTAAAACCTTGTGGCAACTGATTAAAGGCAATTTGGATCAGGCTTCCGATGTTTATAGCTTTGCCGCAGATGAAGTGATTGTGCATTCAAAGCATAACAAGCTTACAGTTGCCGTAGATGGTGAAATCATTATGATGAAACCGCCTCTAAAAATTACAGTACGTAAACATGCACTGAATATCATGGTTCCTGCATGATTTTACATTTGTCTGATTTACATTTCGGCACAGAACGCGAAGCCTGTTTGCAGGCTATTCATCTGTTATGTGAGGAACATTCTTTTGAAGCCGTAGTGGTCAGTGGTGATTTAACCCAGCGTGCACGGTTTATTCAGTTTTATGCTTGTCGGCAGTTTCTAGACAGTTTGAATTTACCGTATTTGGTGGTGCCAGGAAATCATGATATCCCGCTGTACCATATTTGGAATCGTTTTTTTAATCCATTTGTGCGTTATCAACTGTTTTTTGGGGGGATGGAAAACACCTTAGAAACTGAACACTTTTATGTCATAGGTGTGAACAGTATTCGGAGGCGTTACCACACACGGGGGCATATTTCACTGAGCCAAATTCAAGAGATTGACCTGAAATTACAACAAGCACCTGCACACAAAATAAAGCTGATCGCCGCTCATCAACCTTTTTATACGCCGCCAGACCATAGTCATGGTGTGAAAGACTGTCCAATGCTTGGTCGTATTGCACTGGAGCAATGGAGTCAACAGGGTTTAAATGGACTCTTGCATGGGCATTTGCATCATCCAGCAGTCTATGATCTGAATCAGATTTATCAACTTGGAGCATCACATCCTGTATTAGATATTCATGCTGGAACAGCGACATCTTATCGTTTACATGGTGGACGACCGAATAGCTTAAACATTATTTTAAATAATGCAGATGTGCAGCATTTGAGCTTTAATTCTGCAATAAATCGCTTCGAGTTGATGCAGAAAAATATCTCAGATTAATTTGTGTGTCTAAACTTTGATTAGGTTTGCTTAAAAAGAGCGCAAAAATATAAAAATATTTTGTATTTGCCCTTGAAGCCCTTTTTTCCATCCCCACAAAAGTGTCATATCAAAATTTTGTTGATGACCTAGGAATAAGAAGTCATCTTCACATCGTAATCAATGACATTCTGAAAATGTCTATGGAGTTAGAAATGAGCAAAATTCGTCCTTTACATGACAACGTTGTGATTCGCCGCGTAGAGAAAGAAACTAAAACTGCTGGCGGTTTGATTTTGAGCACTTCTGCTGCTGAACAGCCAGCTCAAGGTGAAATTATTGCAGTAGGTAATGGCAAAATCACAGACAATGGCGTTCGTGCTTTAGACGTAAAAGTGGGCGACAATGTACTGTTCGGTGCTTATGCAGGCACTAAAGTTAAGGTTGAAGGCGAAGAGCTTCTAGTAATGAAAGAGTCTGATATTTTAGCAGTTCTTGAAGGTTAATTCGGAACGGTCATTTGCTGTTTAAGCAATACAATTGATTAAAATTTAAGAATATTTGGAGTTAAGCATGTCAGCTAAAGATGTAAAATTTGGTGATTCAGCACGTTCTAAAATGATTGCAGGCGTAAACGTACTTGCAGATGCTGTAAAAGTGACTTTAGGCCCTAAAGGCCGTAATGTTGTGATCGACCGTTCTTTCGGCGCACCGCACATCACTAAAGATGGTGTAACTGTTGCGAAAGAAATTTCTCTAAAAGACAAATTTGAGAACATGGGCGCTCAATTGGTTCGTGAAGTATCTTCTAAAACCAATGACATCGCGGGTGACGGTACAACAACAGCAACTGTACTCGCTCAAGCAATTTTAAATGAAGGCATCAAGTCTGTAACTGCGGGTATGAACCCAATGGACTTGAAACGTGGTATTGACCTTGCTGTTAAAGCATTGGTTGCTGAAATTAAAGCAACAGCAAAGCCTGCTTCTGATACTAAAGCGATTGAACAAGTGGGTTCAATCTCTGCAAACTCTGACGAAACTGTAGGTAAACTCATTGCACAAGCAATGGAACGCGTAGGCAAAGAAGGCGTGATTACCGTTGAAGAAGGTTCAGGCTTTGAAGATGCTTTGGACGTTGTTGAAGGTATGCAGTTTGACCGTGGTTATATCAGCCCGTATTTTGCAAACAAACAAGACACTTTAACTGCTGAACTTGAAAACCCATTCATTCTTCTTGTTGATAAAAAAATCAGCAACATCCGTGAATTGATTACTGTGCTAGAAGCTGTTGCTAAAACAGGTAAACCACTTTTAATCATCGCTGAAGATGTTGAAGGTGAGGCTTTAGCTACACTGGTTGTCAACAACATGCGTGGCATTATTAAAGTATGTGCGGTTAAAGCGCCAGGTTTTGGTGACCGTCGTAAAGCAATGCTTCAAGATATCGCAATCTTGACTGGTGCGACTGTGATTTCTGAAGAAGTGGGCATGACGTTAGAGCAAGCTTCTCTTCAAGACTTAGGTACTGCGCACAAAATTACAGTATCTAAAGAAAATACTGTGATTGTTGATGGTGCTGGTGATGCAACTCAAATTGCTGAACGTGTCACTCAAATCCGTGCGCAAATTGAAGAGTCGACGTCTGAATACGACAAAGAAAAACTTCAAGAACGCGTTGCTAAATTGGCAGGCGGTGTAGCTGTGATCAAAATTGGCGCAGCGACTGAAGTTGAAATGAAAGAGAAAAAAGACCGTGTAGACGATGCGCTTCATGCTACGCGTGCTGCGGTTGAAGAAGGTGTGGTTGCTGGCGGTGGTGTTGCACTGGTACGTGCTGCAGCTGCGCTTGATGGCGTAACAGGTGCAAACGATGATCAAAATGTAGGTATCAACATTTTACGTCGTGCGATTGAAGCACCACTTCGTCAAATCGTTGCGAATGCGGGTGATGAGCCTTCAGTTGTGATCAATGCCGTGAAAAATGGTCAAGGTAACTTTGGTTATAACGCTGCAACGTCTGAGTATGGTGACATGCTAGAAATGGGTATTCTTGACCCTGCGAAAGTAACACGTTCTGCACTTGAACATGCTGCATCTGTCGCAGGTTTAATGTTGACTACAGAATGTATGATTACTGACGTTCCAGAAGACAAGCCTGCAATGCCTGATATGGGTGGCATGGGTGGTATGGGCGGCATGATGTAAGTTGCTTATTGATAGCTTAAGTTATTGTAATTTAATATGATTTAAAATATTGGTATTTAACTTACTCACGATGTTACTCACATTTGAGTTTGTTACAAAAAAGGCCACAAATTTTATTTGTGGCCTTTTTAATTTTATAGACCTACAGGATATTGATGTATGTCGATAAAAACGGAGACTTTAACTTGGTAAACTAAACATACTCATCAGGAGTTTACCACGAGCAAAAAACAAAAGTTTTATACAGCAGAATTTAAAGCTGAAACCATAAAGGCAATCGAAGCCAATAAAGGTAATGTCTCAGAAACAGCAAGACAGCTCGGTATATCCATGCAAACGCTTTCCAATTGGAACAATAAAGCTAAATCAGGAACATTAGTTGGTACACAACAATATTTATCATATCTTGGTGCACTACTTGAAGAAAATAAGAAACTGGAATGAAATCAAAGATGATCCTGTTGCTCGAAGTAAGTTTACAGATAATCAATTAAAAGCTTTGGAAGCTGGGAGAGAGAAGATTTCTGGTTATACTTGGCATCATAACGCACAATCGTCTCCTAATAGTATGCAATTGGTGCCAAATGAATTTCATTCAAACAAAGCAGTTCCTCATACAGGGCAAAACTCACTGAAAATAGGTAAGTAAAAGAAAAGGAGAAAATAATGCGTGTTTATCAGGATAATGGTCAAAATTCATTAAATGAGATTCAAAGAGTCCAAGATGAATTAGGTTATTTTTTCCCAAAAACTTATATTGATTTAATGCTACAGCATGATGCTCTTAGACCAGAAGAAGATTGTTTTGATTTTATCAATTTTTATGGTAAGCAAGATGACAGAGATATTGTCTTTATTAGCTTTAAAGATAATCATCTAAATGGTAATATTTTAAAAAAGCAAAGTAATATATCTGATCTAAATAATTATGGAGTAAAAAATCTTATTATATTTGGTAGATGTGGAAATGGAGACTATATTTGTTTTGATTATCGAGAGGATTCTAAAACTTCAAACCCTAAAGTAGTATTAGTTTATCATTATGATTTTTTTGATTATGAAGATGGAACAAGTTCTATGGTTGTGAATAATGTAGCCAATAATTTCGATGATTTTTTAAATTTGTTACATGAGTAGTAGAAGTTAATAAAAAGGGCTGTTATTTGTTTAACAGCTTTGATTTTGATTCGATAAAAGAGGAAGAATATAAAAATTAATTTAAAG
>NZ_QKVN01000047.1:0-21120 GCF_003231195.1 Acinetobacter sp. WCHAc060042 | reverse complement strand
CCCTTTACAGCAATTATTATTTCGAGTGGGTGTTTTTTAGTCAAATTTGTTGTTTTTGACGATTATTAAAGCATTTTTTACTATCCTTGTTTATTTTTCGTTAAGATATGCTCTATCTCGCTGCCAAGCAAAATGAATAATGACAGCTTTTAAATACAGAATTTATTGTGTGCTCTTGTCTTGTGTAATGATTTCACAGGTACAGGCACAACCTCAACTTAATCTCCCCACGACCACATTGACTATCTTAAGCTATGTTCGATGGAATACCCCAAATCCTGTTTCTTTATGTATTTTAAATAACACTCAACTCTCTAATCAGTTTGCACAAGTCAATCAGCAACTCAAAAGCGCTTACCAAATTCAAGCTATTAACTTATCTGAACTCAATAAAGTGATGTGTAATGCAGTCTTTTTCTCAACATATACACCTCGTGAAGAGCAAAATATTATTAATAGTTTAAAAGATGCGCCCCTTACATTCAGTTCGAATAATGCTGAATGTGAATTAGGCAGTGCTTTTTGCTTATACCAGAGTAAAACTAGAACTTCTTTTAAAGTGAATTTAAGCAGCCTTTCTCAATCGCGTGCTCATGTAGATCCGCGTGTTTTATTATTAGCAAAATCTACGGAGCCTTAACACAATGTTTCGTAAGCACTACAACACATCTTTACAAAAGATTTTTAGTCAGTCCCAATTGCTAATTTTTTCACTGACACTTGGTATTTGTAGCTTAATTTTTATTGTTATTTCAAGTTACACCATGAACACCTATGCCAAGCAAAGCTTAAATATCTTGAGTGCAACCCTAAGTGAACAAATCCAACCCGCAGTCATTTTTAATGACCGTATTACACTACAACAAACACTGAACAACCACATTCAACAGTATCCAATACGCGCAATTGTGGTAAAGGACATGCAAGGCGATACTCTTGCAGCCGTGTACAAAAATCGAACTGAGTTTGCATGGCTGGAAAATCTATTTAATCGGGTCTTTTTTGCAGATCCTGTTAGTCAAAGCATTAAGCACAAAAATAACCAGTACGGCACTTTGATTATTCATGGTAGTGCAAATCAACTGATGAGTTTTTTCTTTCAGATGTTGATCTGCTTATCTATTGGTATTTTTATTATTCTATTAGTGATGCTGTGGTTAGTACATTCTACCTATCGAAAACTGATGCACTCTATTCAACCTATGGTTAACACCGTTGAAAGTTTAAATCTTGATACCAATTACCAAGCCCGGCTACCATCTTCACCCATTTATGAATTTCGAGTGATTAGTGGTGCTTTTAACAATTTGCTAGACAAGGTGCAACGCACCAATGAAAAACTACAAAGCGAAAATTCACTGCTATCTCATAAAGCTCTACACGACCAACTAACAGAGCTACCAAACCGACATTATTTCTACAATATTTTATGTAATCAGTTTGAAAATCTAGAGGAAAATCAAACTGCATTATTCTTTATTGATAATAATAATTTCAAAGATATTAATGATGCTTATGGGCATTTAGCAGGCGATGCAGTTTTAAAAGAAATGGCTCTACGCTTAAAGAAGAATGTTCGTAATTATGATGTCGTTGCACGATTAGGTGGAGATGAGTTTGCTATTCTCGTTCGCAATATCAAACATTATGAGCACTTAGAGCAGATCTGTGAGCACTTAATTGCATGTAGCCGAGCTCCCCTGAATTTCGACCAACAACAAATTTATTTCAGTTTCAGTATTGGCGTGGCCTTTTCCAAATGTGCAACAACGCCCGAAGACCTGATTGCTGAAGCCGATAATGCCATGTATAAAGCCAAAAACTTAGCTCAAGGGTGGTATATCACCCCCTGTCAAGATATTTATTAGGAAGCCGTATGCTAAAACATCTTTATAAATTAATTATCGTCACAAGTCTTATGACCATCCTATCAGGCTGCCTCAGTTTAGGACATCTCAACTATAAACAGGCGCGCATGTTGAAGAAACAAGGCTTTACCCTGACCGAAGAAGGCTGGACGCTGAGACTGCCTGAAAAATTATTGTTTGGTTTTGACCAATCCGATATTCAAGCCACTCAAAAGCCTCCGCTAGAGGCACTATCAAAACAACTTCAACAATATAATCTGAATACAATCAAAGTGGTCGGACATACGGATAATATTGGAGACCCAGCATATAATCAAACACTGTCAGAAAAACGTGCAGCTAGCGTCAGTCAAATCTTTATTGAAACAGGATTCAAAACTCAAAATATTCAGTCCCTTGGTCGTGGTGCTTCACAACCACTGGTTGAAAATAACAGTGAAGAAAATCGAGCGTTGAATCGTCGTGTGAATATTATTATTATTCCTTAAACATTATCTGCTTCGCTTGTATCTTAAATTAAGCCTTCATCACGAAGGCTTTTTTTACGCACTTCACTAAATTTCAGGCATAAAAAAACCGCTTAACGCGGCATCTTTATCTCGACCATTTTAATAAATGGTCGGAGCAGTAGGATTCGAACCTACGACCCCCTGGTCCCAAACCAGGTGCACTACCAGGCTGTGCTATGCTCCGATTTCAACTTTTTAAAGTTGGGGTGAATGACGGGATTCGAACCCGCGACAACTGGAATCACAATCCAGGGCTCTACCAACTGAGCTACATCCACCATCATGTTTCGGTTCTTATATACCAAGCTACCAAATGGCGCGCCTGACAGGATTCGAACCTGTGACCATCCGCTTAGAAGGCGGATGCTCTATCCAACTGAGCTACAGGCGCATGACCAATAATACGAGGTATTATGGAAAACCTTGCCTTGAAGAATTGGTCGGAGCAGTAGGATTCGAACCTACGACCCCCTGGTCCCAAACCAGGTGCACTACCAGGCTGTGCTATGCTCCGATTCATCTCAGCTTTTCGTATCGAACATCTCGTTCGGTACGGTGTGCATTCTAGGCGCGACGCTTGATAACGTCAACACCTATATTTAAAAAAAGTAAAAAAATCACGTCAAATGTATATTAATCAAGCGTTTCAGCTGTTTTTTATACAAAATTTAACGTTTTAATGATGCACTGAAATCCAACATCCGATCTAAAGGTAGTTTTGCACGTTCTGCCAAAGCAGGATCAACAAAAATTTCTTGATCCCCTTTTTGTAAAACCTCCAAAATACCATCTAGCTCATTCATTGCCATCCACGGGCAGTGTGCACAAGACCGGCAAGTTGCACCCTCACCTGCTGTCGGGGCTTCAACTAAAATTTTGTTGGGTACGGCTTGTTGCATTTTGTAGAAAATACCCCGATCCGTCGCAACGATCAATCGCTCATGTGGCAAAGTCTGAGCAGCTTTAATCAGTTGTGATGTGCTCCCGACAGCATCGGCAATATCAACCACAGATTCAGGTGACTCTGGATGGACCAAAACAGCAGCATCTGGATAAAGTGCTTTCATTTGAGCAATACCGCGCGCACGGAACTCTTCATGCACAATACATGCCCCATCCCAAAGTAACATGTCTGCACCTGTTTTCTTTTGGATATAACGTCCCAAATGCTGATCGGGCGCCCAAATAATTTTTTCACCCAAACTATCTAAGTGCTCAATAATCTCAACTGCACAGCTTGAAGTCACTACCCAATCGGCACGGGCTTTCACTGCGGCTGAAGTATTGGCATAAACCACAACGGTATGATCAGGATGTGCATCACAAAACTGGCTAAACTCATCGACTGGACAGCCCAAATCTAAAGAGCATGTGGCTTCCAAAGTGGGCATGAGAATGGTTTTATTTGGCGATAAAATCTTTGAAGTTTCCCCCATAAATTTAACGCCCGCCACCACTAAGGTAGATGCAGGATGATCACGACCAAAACGTGCCATTTCCAATGAGTCGGATACGCAGCCACCACTTAACTCGGCTAATTCCTGCACTTCTGGATCACAATAGTAATGTGCTACCAAAACTGCATCGCGTTTTTTCAGCTCAGCCAAGATTAGGGCAAATTTTTCCTGTTTTGCCTCCTCGCTCAGCTGTGACTCTTTGGTCTCACCCAAACGGTCCAAATGCGCCTGCACAATTGATTTTGCTTCATTGGCAATTAAATTGGTCGCATTGTTCATCATTCATCCATCCCTTCATGCTTATCAACAAGCAATTCCCACACTCAATTTATTGGTCAAATGGCATTTAGGCTTTTGACCAATCATTCAAAAGCACTCAAGATAAAAAAGCCTCCAATGGAGGCTTTCTTGAGCATGTTCAGATTAAGAGCGGTAGTCCGCATTAATCTTCACATAATCATAAGATAAGTCACAGGTATAGACTGTGTCTTTCGCCGCTCCGCGTCCAAGGTCTACACGAATGGTCATTTCCGCTTGCGACATTACACGAGCACCTTCTGCTTCCGTGTAATCAACTGCCGCTCCACCATCCTTACAGATTTGCACATCATCTAACCAAACTTGGATTTTTTCAACATCTAAATTTTTAACACCCGCATAACCAATCGCAGCCAAGATGCGTCCCCAGTTCGGATCTGATGCAAAAATTGCAGTTTTCACCAAAGGCGAATGTGCAATACTATAGGCAATATCGCAACACTCTTGTGTATCATTCCCACCTTCAACTGCAACCGTAATAAACTTAGTTGCACCTTCACCATCGCGTACAATCAGTTGTGCAAGGCGTTTCATTATACGGGTCAATACATCTAAGACTACAGCATAACGTGGATCATTTGTGGACTGAATTTCAATACCACCAGCTTGTCCTGTGGCTGCAAAGATACATGAATCATTGGTCGAAGTATCACCATCAATGGTAATTCTGTTGAACGAAACATTCGCTGTTTCACTCAAAAGTTGCTGAACCAAATTACGGCTGATAGGTGCATCAGTTGCAACATAACCTAACATGGTGGCCATGTTTGGACGAATCATACCTGCACCTTTAGAAATACCCGTCATGGTATAAATGATGCCATCTAGCTCGAACTGTTCAGATGCGCCTTTCGGAGTTGTGTCAGTCGTCATAATACCAGTAGCAGCGTCGCCCCAAGCGTCAGCACTCAAACTATTTAAAGCAGGCTGTAAACCACTACACAAACGTTCTAAAGGCAATTGCTCACCAATTACCCCAGTTGAGAATGGCAGGATTTCGTTCGCCTTTACATCGGCAAGTTCAGCCAGTTTTGTGCAAGTGCTTTGGGCATTTGCTAGACCAGTTTTACCTGTGCCTGCATTGGCATTCCCTGTATTAATGACAAGGTAACGTGGATTTGCTTGTTGTAAGTGCGCTTTAGACACATGCACAGGTGCTGCACAAAAGGCATTTTGGGTGAAAACACCCGCAACGTTGGTTCCTTGAGCAAATTCGAAAATGACAAGATCTCGTCGGTTCTGATAGCGCACATAAGCTTCAGCCGTTCCGATTCTCACCCCTTTCACCACGTGCATTTGTGGCATTGATACGTCACCTACTGGCATTTTAAACGTCCAATTCATTTGTTAGAAAAACCACAGCTTATTAGAATTTTCAGAAAAAATCGAGCAGAAGACTTTGTTTGTTTTCACTTTTCAAAGTGAGTTCATTTTTGACATAAAAAAACCAATCCGAAGATTGGTTTTATATTTGAAAATACGATTAATTTGAAGCAAGCTGTGCCGACTCAGACAACAGTGCTTGTTTAGCATTTTCTTGGCTTACAGGGGAAAGTGCTGGATTTGAAGCCACGATACGATTCACTGTGACTGCATTCACCGGAGCAATAGCCGCTGTTTGTAATACGACAGGACGTTGATTTGGGTTAGGAAAAGTATAACGAATGCCTGTACGTGGACTTTGTACCGTAATATTGCCATTGGCCTGTGCCGCAGGCGCTGTGGTTGTGCCACGTGCTTGTTGGACTTTAGCTGCGGTAGTGGTGTCTGCAAGTGCAAAAGTTGGAAGCACTAAAGCTACGATCATGATTGGTTTTAATACTTTTTTCATTGTCTTTCCACTTTAGAGATTTAGATAATGAGCAACTAAATAGCATTTAATGACTAAGACTGCAATTGCTATTCACATTCTGCAACGCTTTAGCTGGCATCATAAGCAATATGTAATTTAGCTCAATGAGAATTTTTTAGCCATTGCAATAAAAAGCAGAACCAAAGTTCTGCTTTTTATTACGCCATGTTTAGATTTTACCGTGACATTGTTTGTATTTCAGACCTGAACCACATGGGCAAGGCGCATTACGACTCGCAGGTGCAGCAAATGCTTCTACTGGTTCGTACTGTGCATCTACTTCTGCAAAGTGGTTTTGATCATCGGCCAATAAACCATCAAAGTCTGCATGTGACAAGTTCAATTGCATCGCTTCAGCTTGAGCTTGCTTCTGTGCTTCCATTTCAGCGAGCTCTTCAGCCGTTGGTACATGCACACGAGACAGGTCAGTTACAACGTCTGATTTGATAATCGCCAACATATTTACAAATAAGTTGTACGCTTCTTTTTTGTACTCTTGCTCAGGATTTTTCTGTGCATAACCACGCAAGTGAATACCCTGACGTAAATAGTCCATTGCCGCCAAGTGATCTTTCCAGTGACGATCCAGCGAGTTCAACATGAAGTGACGCTCAAGCATTGCTGCTGTTTCATCCCCCATTTGTTCACGGCGATTACGATAGCGTTGTACCACTTCATCAGTAATACGTTCAACCAAAGATTCTTCATCTAAGCGACGGTCATCTTCCAACCATTGATTGATTGGCAAATCAATCGCAAGGTCTTCACGTAACGCTTTTTCAAGCCCATCAATATCCCATTGATCATGAATTGACTCAGGTGGGATATAGTTAGAAATCACACCTTGCATCACATCACGTTGCATCTCTTCGATGTAATCTTGCAATGTACTTTCTGCCAAAACTTCATCACGTTGCGAGTAAATAATTTTACGCTGTTCGTTGTTGACGTCATCGTATTTCAATAAGTTCTTACGAATATCGAAGTTACGAGCCTCAACCTTACGCTGCGCATTTTCAATCGAACGTGACACCATTTTATGCTCAATGGCTTCGTCTTCTTGTAAGCCCATCGCACGCATCATGCCCACAACACGATCACCCGCAAAGATACGCATCAAGTCATCTTCAAGAGACAAATAGAAACGCGACACACCTGGGTCACCCTGACGACCTGCACGACCACGAAGCTGGTTATCAATACGACGTGATTCGTGACGCTCAGAACCAATGATGTGTAAGCCACCAGAACTCAATACCATTTCATGGCTTTGTTCCCATTCAGCTTTTAAGCGCGCTTCATCTTCAGGGGTTGGGTTTTCAATTTTTGCCAGTAAAGCTTTCCAGTTACCACCGAGCAGAATGTCTGTACCACGACCTGCCATATTGGTTGCGATGGTCACTGCACGCGGTGCACCCGCTTGCGCAATAATATCCGCTTCACGTTCGTGTTGTTTCGCGTTCAACACTTCATGCTGAATGCCTGCTTCTTTCAATTTATCCGAGAGAATCTCAGAAGCTTCAATCGTTGCAGTACCAATCAAAATTGGGGCTACACCAGACTCATGCACGCGTTGAATTTCTTGAATAATCGCATTGTATTTACCATTACGATTTAAATAGATTAAATCGTTTTGGTCGAGACGAATCATTGGACGGTGTGTCGGAATGATGACGACATCTAGACCATAAATTTCTTTCATTTCCGCAGCTTCAGTATCGGCAGTACCAGTCATACCCGAAAGCTTTTTGTATAGACGGAAATAGTTTTGGAAGGTTGTCGTTGCGAGCGTTTGGTTTTCAGGCTGGATTTCCAAGCCTTCTTTTGCTTCAACTGCTTGGTGTAAACCTTCAGACCAGCGACGACCAGGCATGGTACGTCCTGTGTTTTCATCGACAATGATCACTTCACCATCATTAATGATGTAGTGCACATTGCGTTGATATAAGTAATGTGCACGAATGGCAGCAGTCACATGGTGAACCAAGTTCAGGTTGGTCGATGAATATAGACTTTCACCTTCAGCCAACAAGCCCATCTCAATCAGTTCATTTTCAACTGTCTCAAAACCAACCTCAGTCATTTCAACAGAGCGTTGCTTTTCATCAATCCAGAAGTGACCACCATCCGCGACTTTTTCTTCTTTCTGCGCATGCAGTTTAGGTGGGATGCTGTTGATTGCAGCATACAACTGTGAAGAGTCATCACTTTGACCTGAAATGATCAACGGCGTACGTGCTTCATCAATTAAGATCGAATCGACTTCATCAATGATGGCATAGATCAAACCACGCTGCTTTTTCTCAGCAAGCGAGAACACCATGTTGTCACGCAAGTAGTCGAAACCAAATTCATTGTTGGTACCGTAAGTAATATCAGCACGATAGGCTTCAGCTTTCTCTGTTGGATCTTGCATGGAATAGATAATCCCGATGCTTAAACCCAAGAATTCAAATAACGGACGGTTTAATTCAGCGTCACGCTGTGCCAAGTAGTCATTCACAGTAATGACGTGAACACCTTGAGCACTAATCGCGTTTAAATAACACGCCAAGGTACCCATCAGGGTTTTACCTTCACCTGTACGCATCTCTGCAATTTTACCTTCGTGTAAGGTAATACCACCGATCAACTGTACGTCATAGTGACGCATGCCCATCACACGCTTAGCTGCTTCACGGCAGACAGCAAATGCTTCTGGGAGTAATTTATCGAGGCTTTCGCCCTTGTTATAGCGTTGTTTAAATTCTTCAGTTTTTGCAGATAAGTCTGCATCGCCAAGAGCGGATATCGTCGGCTCGAGCGCATTAATCTTGTCTACGATTTTACGCATGCGTTTGAGTTCGCGCTCATTTTTGGTACCGAAGATTCCTCCGATCAGACTTGCCAACATGAATAGACTCTCTAAATCTTGCTTGTCAAATGAATATGTTTTCTTAGTCGTTATTATGGTGCTAGAAATTTGAAGTACAAGGGCTTTACACAAAACCATTTAAAAAATCTATTCATTGTTTCTAGCCCGTCGAATCTAAGGCAAACTAATGTAACAAATTTTAAACAGCCGACATAGAGATTTCATCCGAACTCATCAGGATTCAACAGTCTTTTTTAAAGTAGCGACTTTAATTGTTTGCAGTTATTCAAGGTTTTGCTTTCAAGCGCTTGATTTTCCCGCAGCGAGGCTTTCACCCCGTTGTTGGGCAACTTTGGATTCATGCTCTGTAGGAAACCCAATAGTTGTTCATCATTGACTCGCATTGCGGTAAGAATCGGAACAAGCTGTACACAAGCAACTTGATAAATATTTTTCGCATTCTGACCTCGAGCTAACTCCTGTTCGAGAGCCTGAGACAGCGCCACTTTCCGCTGTGTAAGACTTTTTTGAGACGCTAGATATAGTTACACACTGTAGAGCAGAAATAATTTCGTTTAAATACCGTTAGTAAACATGCAAATAAACGGTCTCTAGAGCAAAAACGAGATCATCTTTGATATGCCTAAATACAGAACTCCTATCCGCCTCATTATGAGTATTTTGTATAAACAAATAATAAAACACTATTTTTCATGCAAAAGAAATTGCGCCATAGTGATGTTCATTCCATAGACATAAAGATAATTTGAGGTTTACCATGAGTTTACGTTTAGGCGATATCGCACCCAATTTCCAACAGGCTTCGAGCGAAGGCGAAATTGATTTTTATCAATTTTTAGGCGATAGCTGGGGAGTACTTTTTTCACATCCTGCTGACTACACGCCAGTATGTACCACCGAGCTTGGCTTTACCGCAAAACTCAAAGATGAATTTGAAAAGCGTGGTGTAAAAGCCATTGCCCTCTCGGTTGATGATGTCGAGTCACATTATGGTTGGATTAAAGACATCAATGAAACCCAAAATACTACCGTGGACTTCCCGATCATTGCCGACCAAGACCGAAAAGTGTCTGAGCTATATGGTTTTATCCATCCGAATGCCAGTGAAACATTAACGGTTCGCTCTTTGGTCATTATCGACCCAAACAAAAAAGTCCGTTTGATTATCACCTATCCTGCATCAACAGGTCGTAATTTCCATGAAATCTTACGCGTGATTGACTCACTGCAACTGACCGATCATCACAAAGTTGCAACCCCAGCAAACTGGCAACAGGGCGATGATGTGGTGATTGTGCCATCACTCAAAGATGAAGCGGAGATCGCTCAGCGCTTTCCGAAAGGCTATAAGGCAGTAACGCCGTATTTACGCCTGACTCCACAGCCTGAGCAAGGATAAAATACTCTGCTCTTGCACTAGACAAGCGAAGCCCGAAGTTTTAACCGAGCAGACCGATTGAAAACAAAAATGGGCACTGAACTGCAAGCAATCCAAAGAGGAAACTAACCAATAAAAATACGTTCTGAGTTACCTTGTATGATCATTTCAAACTCTAATGACGAGCAGAGTTTGAACTTTTTAAAGCCTGTCAATCGACAGGCTTTTTTCTGCTACAACCATGAATATATGACTCTTTAACAAAATCAAACTGTTAAAACTCAAATCTTCCGCTATAACAGTCCAAACAACACGATAAAAATGACTTTATGATTTATAAAATTCACCATTTACATTGTGGCACTATGTGTCCAGTTTGTGCTCCTCTCTTTGGCCAAAAAGGTTTTCAAGCCAAGGTGGTGTGTCATTGTCTATTGGTTGAAACAGATCAAGGGCTGGTGCTGATTGATACAGGCTTAGGCATACAAGACTATCTACACACCAAACAGCGTTTGGGGCAGTTAGTGGCTCGGATTGGAAAAATTGAACAAAACTTAGAATTAACTGCAATTGCACAAATCCAAAAACTTGGCTTTAGCCCGAAAGATGTTAAACATATTTTGGTTTCACATCTGGATTTTGACCATGCAGGAGGCATTTCTGACTTTCCCAACGCAACGGTGCATATCCTGTCTAACGAATATAATGCTGCACAAAACCTGAAATCATTAAAAAATAAAGCGCGTTATAAAACACAACAATTTCAGCAGCATAGCCATTGGCACTTTATTGAGCCGATCCACGGTGACGCATGGTTTAATTTGACTCAAGTGCAAGGGTTTGACTTATTTCATAATGAGATTCTTTTGATTCCGCTGTTTGGGCATACTGAAGGTCACTGTGGCATTGCCATTAAAACCCAACAGGGTTGGAAACTCTTCTGCGGGGATGCCTACTACTCTCACTTAGAACTCAACCCTCAAAACAAACTTCGCAGCTTAAATGCCTTGGAAGTATTTTTTGCCGAAGATAATGCACAGCGTTTAAGCAACCTGCATAAAATTCAACAATTGGCACAGTCTGAACCCAGTATCGAAATCTTTTGTGCGCATGACCCTGTTGAACTCTCATACCATCAGAGCCTGATCCTATGACCAAATACCTTGTTATGCTTTCTCTGTGTGTCAGTATTTCTGGCTGTATGACTACATCTGCGCTGCCAGAGACAGAGCGCCCACAACACTGGGGACAGTCGATCCAACCTGCGCATAACTTCTATCAAATCAGCGAAACTGTTTTTCGGAGTGAGCAACCCAATCAAGATTTAGTTCCAAGTTTAAAAGCACAGCAAATTGATGTGATTATTAATTTACGCTCGCGCAATCAAGACCTAAAAACACTATCCAACCAAGGGTTTGAACTGGTGCATATCCCAATTCATACATGGGCGATTGACCGAGAAGACCTGTTAAAGGTGATGCAGCAAATTCAACATGCAGAGCAAAATCAGCAAAAAGTTTTGCTGCATTGCTACCATGGTTCGGACCGCACAGGCGCCAGTGTGGCGATGTACCGCATTATTTTTCAAAACTGGTCTACCGCTGATGCCTTGGCTGAGATGAAACATGGTGGCTATGGTTTTCATCCGATTTGGCAAAATATTGAGCCTTTATTTAGCCCTGAAAATATAAAATGGATTCAACAGCAACTGTTGAATCCATCTTAGTGAAGGCAATTGAATTAAACCCGATCTTAACGTTTGTCGAGTGGCACCCAGTCAATCACCCATGCGGACTTCATGCCGAGGCTTGCATCTGAGGTAATCTTCTTGCGAGCTGCATCGGCAGTGTCACGGTCTTTAGATGGCCCCACCATAATCCGCACACCTTTAGAGGTTGGACTTTTAGTGACCTTATAGCCCTTGGCACGAAGCTTGGCAGCCAGAGCATCTGCATTGGCTTCATTGGCAGCCAATGCCACTTGTACCATCCATTGCTTATCGCCATGCTCAAGCAAATCACGCGCTTTTTCAGCTTCCGCCTTCTTCTTGGCTTCATCAGCTTTACGCTTTTCATCTGCCTTACGTTTGTCTTCCGCTTTTTTCTCAGCATCTGCTTTACGATCAGCTTCTTTTTTTGCTTCAGCCTTACGCTCGTCTTCTGCTTTACGTTTAGCCTCAGCTTCACGTTTGGCTTTATCTTCAAGCGCTTGCTTTTCTGCTAAGGCTTTTTGCTCAGTCAGTTTTTTTGCAGCAGCTGCTTTTTCAGCCTCAGTATGGGCTTGTAGCTTTTGCTGTTCCAACTTCTTTAGTTCAGCCGCTTTGTCCGCAGCAATTCGCTGTTGCTTGGCTTTTTCATCTTCAACCAATTCGGGTGGAATGTTGTCCGAGCTTTGCTGTGCGGCATTGCGATGTGCATTCAGCGCAGCATACTCTTCTGCGGCCTTACGTGCAGCATCGGCTTCGGCTTGTTGCTGCATCGCTAAAAATTCAGCCGCACGAGCTTCTTGTTCAGCAACTGATTTTTCACGTGCGACACGTTGCTGTTCCAGTAAGCGTTTTTCTGTTTCAACATCAACCGTTAACGACTGAGGTTGAGCTAACTCACCTTCAGCATTACGTTGCACAGATTGTGTCGCAAGCTCTGGTGTTTTAATATTATTTTGATGTATTTCTTCTTTGCCTTTAAGAAGTAATGCTGCCAAAAGGACACCACCACCTAATAAAACAACGCCACCCATCCAACGCTGTTTGCTATTCATTGACATTCTTCCAAATACTCCCATACCGCTTCTAAGGTATGAAATGAACCACATACCAAAATCAGCTGATTATTCTTTGTTTCATCGAGCGCTGATTTAAAAGCCAATTTCACACTGTCAAAGTGCTGCACCTGTTGTCCTAGCAATGCTTGATCCAATTGTTCAATTGGTGCTGCACGCGGAACAGTTAATGCCGCAATTTTCCACATTTGTATGGTGTCTTTCAATAACTCTGTGACAGATTTCACATCTTTATCTGCCAACATTGAGAAAACACTGACTACTTCAGTGTACTGTTTATTGTATTTTAGGAAATTTCGCAATTGATTTAATAAAAAAGCAACACCGTGCGGGTTATGCCCTGCATCAAAAATTACGGTTTTATTCTGTATTTGGCGAATTTCAAAACGACCTTGCAATTTTGCGTTTTGAATTCCTTCAGAAATAGCCGCTTGAGTGACAGTTAAACCACTCAATAAAACAGCAGCAACGGCTGTTGCGATATTTTCAACCGCGAGTGAACCCTGCGGTAATTTTAATGTTGTACCAGAGGATGCAAACATCCACGACCGATCATGTTCACTAGGTTGATAAAAATAGTCACGATTCACTGCATATAATGTGGCAGCACAAGCATCCACTTTATCAAGAATCGCTTGAGGAATGTGTTGTAAGCCGCCGAACACCACAGGAATATTGGGACGGATAATACCTGCCTTTTCAAAGGCAATCTTTTCAATGGTATCGCCCAACCAGTCAGTATGGTCTAAACCAATATTGGTGATCACCGCAACATCGGGCTCAATCACATTGACCACATCTAAGCGACCGCCTAGACCCACTTCAAGGACCCAAACATCACAGGCTTGGTCCTTAAAAATGACAAAAGCCGCGAGTGTCGTCGCCTCAAAGAACGAGAGGCTTAAATCACAATCACGGCGCGCTTGATCTACTTGCACAAAAGCATCTACCAAACTTTGGTCATCAACCTCTACCCCACGCAATTTAACTCGTTCATTAAAACGGTAAATATGCGGTGACTGATACAGTCCCACTTTATAGCCTTGTGCATTTAAAATGGCAGCTAATGTGGTGGTGGTCGAACCTTTTCCATTGGTTCCCGCTACAGTTAAAACTTTGGCATCAGGTCGTGTCACTCCAAGTTTTTCAGCTACTGGAATGACGCGTTCCAATCCTAAATCAATACCCGTAACGTGAACATGGCCCCAATAATCGAGCCATGTTGCTAAAGAGTCTGTTGCAAGTGGTGCTGTGTTCAAGACAAATTCATCAGTTTCGCGACAATACGATAAACTGTATCACGTAATGCGTGACGGTGAACAATTTGATCGATTACACCATGATCAAGCAAGTATTCCGCACGTTGGAACGGCTCTTCTAACTTTTCACGCACAGTTTGTTCAATGACACGTTTACCCGCAAAACCAATCATCGCTTTTGGCTCTGCAATATGCACATCACCAAGCATCGCTAAAGATGCCGTTACACCACCGTAAACAGGATGCGTCAACACCACTAAATAAGGCAGACCTGCATCTTTCATTTTTTGGATAGCCGCTGAAGTACGCGCCATTTGCATCAAAGACAACATACCTTCTTGCATACGCGCACCGCCTGAAGCAGCAAAGCAAATCAAAGGTTGTTTGTCCGCAATGGCTTTTTCAGCTGCTTGCACAAAACGGTCACCAACTACCGTACCCATTGAACCACCCATGAAGTCAAATTCAAAGGCACAGGCAACCAAAGGAATACCTTTAAGCAAACCCTGCATCACAACTAAGGCTTCAGTTTCACCCGTTTTGCTCTGTGCTTCAGTCATACGATCTGGATATGGCTTTGAGTCAACAAATTTCAACGGATCTTTGGCTTTAAATTCTTGTCCCAATTCTGTTTGTACTTGGTCAAAGAACCAATTCAAACGATCCCGGGCTTTCATACGCAAATGTTCATCACACTGAGGGCAAACATAAGCGTTAAATGACATTGCAGTACGTGTAACAAGTGCATGGCACTCAGGGCATTCTATCGTTGGTTCTGTAAACGTCGCCTTGAGTGAGGTTTGCTCATCAGGTACTTGAATACCGGGTACACCACGTTCAGTCCATGGCGTCGATGGGCTTAGGATTTTCCCTGATTTAACATCTTGACTCATACTAACTCATCGAGCGCTGCTCGAAGCTCCTTGACTTTATTAACCGTTTCAACCACGGCTTGTTCTGGTGCTAAGCTTGCAAATTGCTTAACAAAAGCACTACCAACAATCACAGCATCAGCCACTCCGCCCATTGCTTTGGCAGATGTCGCATCACTGATCCCAAAACCAACACCGACAGGAATATCTGTTTCTGTTTTAATTTTTGCAATTCGGTTTGCAGCTTCAGCAACATCTAAAGTTGCTGCACCTGTGACCCCTTTTAAAGACACGTAATAGATGAAACCACTCGCCTGTTTCACCACATGTTTAATGCGTTCGTCCGTTGAGGTTGGCGCTAGTAAAAAGATTTGATCCATATCAAATTGCTTCAATACAAGATCAAGCTCTGCTGCTTCTTCTGGCGGTAAGTCCACCAGTAGAATGCCATCGACACCACATGCATGCGCAGTCGATACAAACTTTTCATAGCCAATGACTTCAACTGGATTCAGATAACCCATCAATACCACTGGGGTCTCTTGATCCTTTTGACGGAACTCTTTGACCATATTCAAAGCATCTAAGGTATTGGTGCCACCTGCCAATGCGCGTTCTGCTGCAAGGGCAATCACAGGACCATCTGCCATAGGGTCTGAAAATGGAAGACCGAGTTCAATCACATCAACACCCGCCTCGACCATCTGATGTAACAAAGGAACTGTTACCTGTGGATGAGGGTCACCAGCCATAACATAAGAAACCAAAGCTTTACGCTGTTGAGATTTAAGCTGTCCAAAACGAGTGGCTAAACGTGACATAGGGTTGTGCTTTCCTTAACTTGTTTAAAATTAAAACTACTGAGGAGTTGGCTTTGTAAAAATACAAGACGCTGCATTGTAACGCTATTTTTTACTCATTGAATAGAGCACATTGCGTTCACGTTCCAATTCATTTTTCGTCAAATATTTTCAGAACAACCGTAAAGCACCATTTACTGATATTTCGGTTTTTTTCTCAATGATCAAAGATGCCTAATTTTAGGAAATACCAAAATGTCTAAGTTTTAGATAAACTTATTTTTATTTGCAAAAAAATGATAAAAATAGGCGGTTTAGCTTTTACATTTAAAGTTTTATGAAATAGCAAAACCTGCATTATACTACGCACATTCTTTCATTTCTCTATCTCCTATGACCACCGATAACTCAGGTTTAGTGCAAGCACGTGCGCTTGCGCTATTACCGCTTATTGTTTTTTTAGCCATTTTCTTAGGCAGTGGTATTTACCATTCTGTGATTGGAACCGAGTTTGCGTTCTATCAAATGAAAGCGCCTGTTGCGGCCATTCCTGCCATTATTTTGGCAGTATTGATTTATCGCGGTGAGCTGAATCAAGGCATCGAAACCTTTCTGCGCGGTGCAAGTCACCCGAACCTCATCTTGATGTTCATGGTGTTCATGCTGGCAGGCGCCTTTGCCAGTACCACCAGTGCCATTGGTAGTGTAGATGCCACAGTGCAAATGGGCTTGTCTGCGATTCCACCAGCCTTTGTGCTGCCCATGCTATTTATTATTTCGGCCTTTATTGCAACGGCAATGGGCACCTCGATGGGCACGATTGCAGCCTGTGCACCCATTGCCTTTGGTTTCTCTCAAGCCACTGATATTACTGCAGTCTATGCCATAGGCGCAGTCGTGGGCGGTGCAATGTTTGGTGATAACCTGTCAATGATTTCGGATACCACCATTGCCGCTACCACCAGTCAAAAAGTTCAGCTTCGAGACAAGTTTCGCGTCAATGTCTGGATTGCAGTACCTGCGGCTTTAGTCACGATCGCGATTTATGTCTTTAGCATCCATCAAACCGAAAGTATTCATTCAAAAGACTTTAACCCTTGGCTGGTATTGCCCTATGTGGTGGTGTTTTTCCTCGCCTTCAGTCGTTTACACGTGCTTGCTGTACTCATGGTTGGCGTGGTGCTCTCTGGAGTAATGGGATTGATTGCACAGCCAGAATTTACAGTCATTCAACTCAACACAGCCATCTATGCTGGTTTTGTCGGTATGTTTGAAGTGGCGTTACTGTCGATGTTCTTAGGCGGTCTTTCGACCATTATGCAAAAAGAAGGTGGACTCGACTGGCTTATTCAACGCATTTACAGCCTAACCCGTTTATTTAAAGTCGGTCGCGAGCGTGCAGGTGAAATTGGGTTGAGCTTTTTAGTGGTTTTCTCCAACATTTTTGTGGCCAATAACACTGTAGCGATTATTTTATCGGGCGATATGGCACGTGAAGTTGCTAAAGAATACGGCGTAGACCCAAAACGTGCAGCCGCTTTACTCGACATCTTTTCATGTGTGGTACAAGGACTGATTCCCTATGGCGCACAACTTCTATTGGCCTGCTCAATTGCAAAGCTTTCTCCTGTTGAACTCATCGGCAGCATTTACTACTGTTGGATACTGGCGATTTTTGCCATTCTTGCGATTGCGTTCCGTTTTCCACGACTGAAATCAGTCTGATCCTTTCATACATTTCAGCGCCTCTCCAAAGGCGCTTTTTTATTCCTGCTGTTATTTCAGTTTTCGTTTCAACTGTAATAAGGTCTGTCCACTATGCTGTTTATAAGCACGCGCTAAAGCAGACTGCCCCGAGTAGCCGAGTTGAAAGGCAATATCAGTCAAACTTAAATCTTGTTGAAGCAACTGCTCACACTGCTTCATACGCTCACATTCAAGCACTTGCTTAAAAGAACTGCCTAAGTCTCGTAGCTGGCGCTGTAAGGTCCGCGTAGACCAATGTAGCTCACTTGCAATGAGCTCGATTTTAGGGGCTTCCGCATGTGCTTTAAGATAATCCGCCACGGCGCTATGAATCTGTTGTAATACGCTTTCATAACGAGGTTTGAGGGCAATGGCAACCTCTGCTTGTTTCAGTAAAAGCTGTGTTAAAGAAGGATCAGCAAAGCCCGATTTTAAGCTCAAACTGTCTGCACTCATCACATAGGCATAGCAGGCTTGATTAAAGCTCACTTCACAGCCATAAAACTTTTGATAATGATAGAGTGCCATCTGCGCGGAATGGGCCATTTGAATTTTTAAGAACTGTAATTAATCGGGGAAAATTTGCTTAGCCAAATGCACCATCGAGGCCATGGTCATTTCATTCAACATTGCATATTTTTCATGGTGGAACGGCCATGTCAGCCATATTTCATTGCCCTGCTGTTGCATGTGCATCGGCGTTACTTCCGCCCCATCAATCACCAAGCGACTAAAGCGCATAACATACTGTAAGGCTTCAGCCACGCTATTACTTCGAGTCGCCATATAGCCTAGCACACCAAAGTGTTCAGGCCGAATCAGCTTAGCCATTTCCATGGTTAACTGTGGACAGTCCAACTCCGTTTGCGTGAGCTGTAAAATCGTATGAAAAAAAGAAAAAGGCGACTGAGTATCAATCGGCAGTCTGAGCACATGCTCTAAGTTCACTTTATATGGATTTAAAACATCGAGATGATGAAAATCAATGCCCTGCTGTATCAGGTACATATTCCAGAGCTGAAAATAACCATTGGGAATTTGTAATTCTTGCATGACGGCCTACCCGCTATTTGACATGCGACATTTTCATATTGGCGTAAAATGTATAAAAAATGGCAATATCTGTCAAAACAAACTGTATTTTCTCCGACATACTGCAATCATCCAAGGCAAATGAAGTAAAACAAAATGAATGCCATTGTTAGTGCCCCTATTGAACCGATTGTGCGAACCCAACTTAATTTTAAGCTCGATGAAGTACCCCGTTTTTGGTTTGGCGACGACCCATTTCGGACCCGCATGTTTGATGCACTCAGCCTCACATTTCCCGATGGTGAACGCTATTTTATTCAAAGCGTGCGTTTATTTCGCGATCAGATTACAGACCCTGAATTAGCGCAGCGCGTAACAGATTTTATTAAACAAGAGGCGCAACATGGCATTGCCCATGACAAAATGAATCAGGTCATGCGAGAACAAGGCATGCCCGTTGACCAATTTATTCAACGTTTAAATAAAATCTTTAAATTTGAACTGAGTAAACGCTCGCCTCAATACAACATTGCGATGACTGCCGCTGCGGAACATTTAACTGCACTCATGGCGGAAACGTTTTATAGCCACAAAACAACCTTAGCAGAAGCCCATCCCTATGTACGTGCTTTATTTGCATGGCATGCCATTGAAGAAATGAAACATCGTGATGTGGCGTTTGATGTCATGAAACAAGTCGGACATGTTCCAGAAGCGACCCGTTTGTTTGCACTGGCCTTTACCACGGTGATGATGTTTGGTTTCACCACCTACCGCGCAGATGTCATGCTCAAGCATGATGGTTTTAGCCGCCTGCAACGTTTGCAAATGATGCGTAAAGGGCTGCCATGGTTCTTTGGACAAAAAGGAATACTGTCTCGGATGCGTGGGCAATATTTCGATTGGTTTAAGAAAGACTTTCACCCAAATCAACATCCTGTGATTGCACAGTATGATGTTTGGATCGACACCCTAGCAGAAACGAATGATCCAATTTTAGCGGGCGAAGCTTTTTGGCAAGCTGGAAAATAAAGTGAAAAACCATAACCAATAAAAAACTGGCACTGAGCCAGTTTTTTATTTACGCTGTCACCACTTTGCATAATGCTGTTCAAGTAAGCCATATTCATTGAGAAAGATAAGCTCTTGCTCACCCTGCTGGATCGTACCACTAATCTTGGCTTGCCACTGACTAAACTGGCTGCCGACCAGACGTAAATTGAGGTTTTCAAACCGACGCCAACCCGTAGTCACGGTTAAATGCAAACGCTCATCTAACGAACGAATCGTCCAGCGACCTTCTTCTTCCATCTGAAACAAAACATCACTCACTGTGTATAATTTTCCATTTATCCACAGACAGTTTTCATTGCCAAAACTTTCATTTACACCAGAAGCTAAATTGAGCCCAATGCGTCTGCCCTCAGCATCCCAAAAATTGCATGATAACCAAAACCAAGCTGTTTCAGGTCTAAGAAAACCACAGGTATCGTCTAAAGAAGCCAATGTCCGATCATTGAATTGGATTATCTGACCTGCTTTATTGGTAAAAAATCCTTCACAAGCCAAAGTTGTGAGTTTTTGTGTGTAGGTCCAACCATTGATTCCTGTTGGGCTACACATACTAAGCGGTTCTGTACTGGCACAGAAAATACGTGCACTCAGTTTAATTTCACCATATTTAGTCACTTGCACATAACGCACACCATTGGCATGCTGAATTTCAATTTGGAAAGGTGAATTTGCAAACACGCTTTGATTATATAAAGGCTGTTCATCCAATACGGTTTTACGTGCTAAAAAGTTCACCGCATTCCATTCAAGCACTTCATTTTTAAGATGATCATAAATATAAACAAAACCATGTCCTGCCCAAGCAATATCGGCAATTGCAAGACCAATGGTATAGTGTTCATGTTGAATGCTGCAAAACTTAAATTTTTTATATTTCAGTTTCTTACGCCATCCCGTAAGCACTTCACCATACGGAGTTTTATACTGATATTTATCTAAATCAATGGTTTTTGGAAGTTCACTAAACCGACCATAATGGGGTTGTCCATTGGACTGTATCAAATCCATTGATGCTCTATCCTTAAGCAAAAGTTAATTAATATCCGTATGCTTATTATGCCTATAATTTTGGCACTGAACAGCATTTAGTTTATTTTTTCATCAGCTTCTTATGAAAAGAAATCAGATTAACATTTTGATGTCTTTATGTTTTCATCCTAGCACTGAATACGCACTCAGCTTAATTCAACATTAAATACGTATTTTCCCATACATTCTGTGCAAACTCAGCTTCAACCAACAGCACATAACGTCCATGTATGCAATCAATCGCAATACAGTCATCGACGTCTAAAACAC
>NZ_QKVN01000046.1:0-21575 GCF_003231195.1 Acinetobacter sp. WCHAc060042 | reverse complement strand
AATAATTATATTTAAAAAAAGTTGCTTTAAAGCAACTTTTTAAATCAACTAAAAATTAATATAATGTTTGCCATATTTATAAAAATGCAATATACTTATAATATATAAAATATTAATTTCTAGGAAAAAAGATGAAATTTACTGCGAACAAATTCTTAATTCCATTAAGTCTAATTATATTACTAATAAGTTTTTTAATCATTTTATACCGACTTTCCATAAATTAGATAAAATAATTCAACATACTTAACCTGAATCTCGGATAAGGATTTTTCTTCAAAAATAAAAAGATAAACGTTATTTTAGGATTAACTTTTACAGATATTAGATTAAATTGCAGAGCTTTTTATGATCAAAATGATCGATCAGCTCAAAGATGAATGGTCTTAACTCCTTAAGCAGGATTCAGATTACTTAATTAGATCTCTTTCATAAGTCATTTTTCACTCAATTCCATATGGTAAATTCCAGCGATTAAGTTGAATCTCAGACCGAGTCTCTTACCTCTATTTCGGTAACGGTCAGCTAGAATTTTAAAGGTCTTAAGTCGACCAAATACGTGCTCAATCCCGATTCTTCTTCTGTTAATCTCTTGGTTATACATTTTAAGCTGAGGATCTAACTTACAGTGCCGTTTGGCTTTTAACGGCAATAGGCTCTTAGTGTAAAAACAGCATAAATTCCTTGATAGCCTTTATCTGCAAGGATAAAAGTCCCTTCAGGAATTTGATTTAAATTGCGTTTGAGCAACTCGAAATCATGCACTGCACCGGGACTGCTACATAAACTCAGAATTTGCTGAGTTTTATAGTGAATCATGGCCTGTACTTTAAAGGTATGCGTCTTTTTCTTGCCACTATAGCTTTTCTTCTGTTTTTTTAGGTCTTTGTATTGGAATTTCTGTGGCATCCACGATGACAACATTCCAGTCTATACCTTCACCTGCAGGTAAATTCTTCGGTAAATTGAACAGGTTTGACTGAATTAAGCAGTCTTCCACATGACGTACAATTCGCGAAGCTGTTGGCTCTGAAACACCATAGCTTGTTGCAACGTGAAATAAAGTTCGATACTCGCCCCAATAGCTCAGACACAGAAGAACCTGGTCTTCGAGACTTAGCTTGGATGGTCTACCTTTAGCAGGAACCTGCTTCTGTAATTGTTCCACCATTACATAAAAGGTTGACCATGAGATGCCTGTATATCGCCTAAACTGTGTTTCAGAAAGCTTCTTCGAATCGATGTGTTTCATCAGCAGATTATGCATTAATGCTAAAAAATCCGGGGTACAAATATTAATCAAAAAGATGATCGCTTTTTTGATTTATGAAAGAGATCTATTAACTTGAAATTTTTACGCATCTTAAATTAATAAAATCCGATTTAACCAATTTAAAACCGGATTTTTTTATCAAATAATATCACCTAATAACGTCTGTTGTGCATTATGAGGCTTTTGATCTTCTGTCGAGATGTTACGGCACCAACTACCATCACTTTGCAATAACCATGATTGCTGATTATCCATTAAATAATTTTCTAACCCTTGCTGATAAATTCTTTTTTTGAGTCCAGTATTTTCAATAGGAAAGCACACTTCAACACGTTTAAATAAATTACGCTCCATCCAGTCAGCACTAGAACAATACACACGTGTATCACCATTATTGTAAAAATAATAGACACGAGTATGCTCAAGAAAACGCCCTACAATTGAGCGAACACGAATATTTTCTGATAAGCCAATTAGGCCTGGACGTAAACAACAAATAGAACGAATGATTAATTCTACTTGTACACCTGCTTGAGAAGCCTCATATAATTTATTTATTAATTGAACTTCTGTCAGTGCATTAACCTTAATGATAATTTTTGCAGGTTTACCTTGTTTAGCAAGGGTAATTTCATTATCAATAAATACAATTAACTGGCTATGTAGAGTAAAAGGTGCATGTAGAAGTTTCTTTAACTTAACCATCTTCCCCATACCCGTCAATTCTTGAAAAATACGATGTACATCTTCACATAAGTCTTGATTTGTAGTTAATAATCCATAGTCTGTATAAATTTTAGCATTCCCTGCATGATAATTCCCTGTGCCTAAATGTGCGTAGCGCACCAATTTTTGATTTTCTCGACGCACGACCAAAATCATTTTGGCATGTGTTTTATAGCCCACAATACCATATACCACAACAGCACCGGCTTCTTGCAATACATTAGCTACAGCAATATTGGACTCTTCATCAAACCGTGCACGTAACTCGATTACTGCAGTGACTTCTTTACCATTTCTTGCTGCTTCAGCCAAAATTTGTACAATTTCCGAGTCCGCTCCACTTCGGTACAAGGTCTGTTTAATAGCTAAAACATGCGGATCTTGCGCAGCCTCACGTAATAATCGAATTACAGGTTTAAACGACTCAAAAGGATGATGCAGTAAAATATCTTCTTTCTGCATCGCACTAAAAATACTGGCAGATTTTTTAAGTATTTTTGGTATCGCAGGAGTATGAGGTTCATAACGTAAAGATGGGCGTTTAAAATCCGAAACTAATCGAGCTAAATTAACTGGCCCATCGACACGATACAATTGATGTGCATGTAAATCGAATTCTTTGAGTAGGTATTCATAAATATGTAATGGACAATTTTTATTGACCTCCAAACGTACTGCCCGACCAAAACGGCGTGAACTGAGTTCGTCTTTTAAGGCTTCCGCTAAGTCTTCAACATCTTCAGTTAACGTTAAATCTGCATTTCGGGTTACTCTAAATTGATAGCAACCCGTTGCCGTCATTCCCGGAAATAAATCAGACACATGAGTATGAATAATTGAAGAGAGCATCACATGATGCTCTTTGCCTTCGGTCAACTCATCTGGCAAACGCACCACACGTGGCAATGAACGTGGTGCAGGAACCACTGCCAAATCGATCTGACGGCCAAAGGCATCCTTACCATCCAAAGTCACAATGAAATTAAGTGATTTGTTGACCAAGCGTGGAAAGGGATGCGCAGGATCTAAACTTATTGGTGTTAAGGCTGGTACAACCTGTTCCTGAAAATATTTTTTGACCCAATTAGATTGTGCTTGAGTTAACTCTCCACGTCTTAAAAAGCTGATGCCTTCTTCTCTTAACTGCGGAAAAATTTGCTCATTTAAAATTTGATATTGGCGTTCAATCGCAGCATGTGCTGTCTCCGAAATTTGATGTAAAATTTCTTGTGGGGATAAACCATCAGCCGTTTGTATGTCTCGCTCTTGAACAAAATGTTCCAACATAGTTGCAACACGAATTTCAAAAAACTCATCTAAATTTCTAGAAAAAATTAATAAAAAATTCAATTTTTCTAAGAGTGGATTTAAAGGATCGACCGCTTGTTCTAAGACACGTAAATTAAAATCTAAAATTGACAACTCGCGATTAATATATCGCTCAACTTGACCATATACCGGGGGGGAGGCTTGTGTAACTACGGAATTCATATACTACCCATATTTCTTAAAAGCAATGCCATTTTTAGTTGGCTAAAAATAAATAGAATTACAAAACAAAAACTTAAATATCATTCTAAAATATTGAAAATAAATCCTAAATTTACTGAATAACCATCCAAAGTACCGCCATTAAAATCGCCATATGCAGCATTTGTGCGGGGGCAAAATATAGAAAATATTTCCCGCCACCAGTTAAAAATGCATTGATGCTTTTAGAAAATGCATGTGCAGCCAAACCAATCATCATAGCGTAGACCAACGTCATCTGCTGTGGTGTTCCTTGCATCACCACCGTTGCCATGGCGGCATGCACTTCAAATAAAGAAGCGAAGAATGCCCCAATAATCAAACCGCTATCACCCAACACTACATTCAAGCCATATACCGCTGCTTGAATCACTGTCAGTGTTACCACAATGATCAAGGCTTCCTTAATGCTGAACATCCGACTGTCCATATGCGTAATATCATTTTGTGGTGTAGCCTGTTGACCCATCGTCGCTTTGGATGAATGAATTAACATCAAGGCAATGATCAAAAGCACTGCAATGCCAATACTGCAAGGCAACAATAAAACCTTAAACCAAGCAAAATTAATCCCTGCGACAATAATCAGCAGCTGTAACAGGGTCGCAATACAGGAAATTAAGCCTGCACCAGCATTAGATTTGGCTTCTGCTTTGCCTGAACGGACTTCCATGCCCAAACTGGCAATAGTTGCGGTGCTAGAAACAAAACCGGATGCCAAAGATGACAACATCAAGGCTTTATTGTTTGGCAAGAGACGTTTAGCAATATGTGCCAAGGACTGTACGCCTAAAATCATGATCAGCAGTTTTAGAATCACATATGGATTGAGTACTGTGCCCCACATTGCCTGATCCGGCATCAGTGGCAAGGCAATTAAAATCAGTGCCAGTAAAAACAAACCGTCACGCAGTTCAAAATGCTGAATCCAATTGCCAGCAAAATAATGCAATGACTGCTTGCCCATTAAAATCAGACACAACACTACCGCTAACCCTGCAGCAAGCGGCACATTAAACACACATAATGCACCAATCAAATAGGTCATCAAAAATGCCAGTTCAGTGGTCGCACCAATATCCTGTTTTTGTTTAATCAGGCTATAAACACAAAAAGTCGTGACTGAAAATGCACCTAAGATACCTACTGCAAGATGTAGTAAAAAACATACTGCCCCAAGCAAGGCGCAAATGGTAAATGAACGCAGTCCGGCAAAACTGGGTTCACTTTCTTTACGATTATGCCTTTCCCGTTCTAAACCGATTAATAAACCGCAGCCTAATGCAGATACCATGACTCTCAATAATTCTTGAAAGGACAAATCTAGTAATACAGTATTCAATTTCTTAGCCTCAACACAGCTGGATAAAAAATGCGATGAACCACATTCATCAAGACTCCTCTAAAAGACGCTCATACATCACGTTAGAGAAACGATAGCTATGTGCAATTAAGCGATCCATCCAACGCTGTGCAGCTAATAATTCCACCCCTTTGGATGCGCTTAATTGATTTACTTCGGTATATTCCATGACTTTTTTACGCGTTTCGGCACGATGGCTACTGGTCCATTTTTTTAACTGATTTAAATCGGCTCTAAGATTTTCAATGACTGACCGATCTGCTAACTGTTCTATATGTGAAAAGTAACTTTCTAAAATATTGCAATAATCTAGTGCTAACTGAAAAATTGCCGGCTGTGTTCGTAGCAATATGGCATTATCTAAACGCTCTAAATCATTATGTAAGACACGTACATAGACCATTACTCGCAGTAATGATAAGAATTTTTGTTTGAGTGCAGGATGCTCAGGAATCGCTATTTTTTCTAAATACTGCTCAATATGCTGAATAATCTCATTCAGCGTATTCAACTGTTGATGTCTAGGTAATGTACCGGTCTGAAAAACCATTTGTAGAATTTTAAAAATCTCAAATATGCTGAAATATACCGCCTTTTCCGCGGCCTGTACTGCAATGGCAGGTACTTGCAAACTTGCATCATCCAGACTGTCTAAAATGGCAGGATTATTACTTGGCAACCATTGGATAATTTTCTGTTCTAAAAATTTCAGACTTGGCATAAACATACATGCCCCCAACACACTGAATGCTGTATGAAACATCGCGAGCATAATCACTTGATCAATGCTGCTGAAAAATGCACTGTGTTTAATCAACCAAAGAAAAAACGGTGCTAACAGGAAAAATGCAGCAATCGCACTCACGAGATTAAAAATCACGTTCACAGCAACTGTTCGTTTGGCATTGATCGAAGCGCCAATCACCGAAATCACGGTAATGCTGACTGCACCAATATTTTGCCCAATCACCATATATAGCGCCTGCGGCAAGTCAATCGCACCACTGACTAAGGCAGCCATAGTCGCTGTAATAGATGCACTAGAGGACTGCAGCAGCATTGCCATAATGATGCCGATCAGCACCAAAACCAATTGTGACCACAAGCTGTCATAACCAAAAAAGGATAAATCTGAGTGTACAGCAAACCCCGCCATGGCTTTTTGCAAAACATCGATGCCAAAGAAAATCAGACCAAAGCCTGCAATCACAAGGCCCAATAAGGCCATTTGGCCTTTAGCGATGAGTTTAAGCAGAGCGCCTAAAGCAATCATCGGTAATGCCAACATGGAAATGGAAAATTTCATGCCCAAAAATGCCACAATCCAACCAGTACTGGTTGTGCCGATATTGGCACCAATCACCACACTCATGGCTTGCGTGAAACTGAGTACCCCTGCTCCGACAAAACCAATGGCGGCGACAATTGTTGCTGTAGATGAATGCACCAGCAATGTCATACCCAAACCTGACAGCATGGCTTTAAACGGCGTTGCCGTAAACCTTGTCAGTAACTCCTTCAAGGTCTGACCTGCAATTTCTTTAAGGCTATCAGTCAGTAACGTCATACCAATTAAAAATAGACCGACACCGCCACATAGTTCAGAGAGAATTTGAAGCACTACATTCCCCTATAAATTTCAAAAAAATTATGCTATTCAATGACATTTATTTAAATCTTGCGCCATTGAATTATTATCAAAGAATAAAAAAAAAGCAGGCAGACTATTCGGGGAGTCATCTGCCTGCAAAAGGGAAACCCTTTACGCCATGGTATGAATCGTGTCTTTAAAGCGCTTCCAAGACACATAAAAAAACACTGACGCAATACCTAACAACCATACAAATGATGGCCACACCACATCGAATCCTGCATTACGGTATAAAATGGCCTGAGCCAAAGAGACGAAGTGTGTAGTTGGGGCAATCATCATGACCTGCTGCACAATTTCCGGCATGCTTTCGCGTGGAGTAGATCCGCCTGACAGCATTTGCATTGGAATTAGTACCAGCATCATTAACAAACCAAACTGCGGCATAGATTTTGAAACGGTTGCCATATAAATACCCATCGAAGTGGTTGCAAACAGTGTGAGTAAGGCGCCAAAGAAAAAGAGCGGCAAACTACCATCAATCGGGACATGCAATACACCCTGAATCACGACTTTTAAGCCAACAAATACTGCGATCAATACCACAAGACTCATTGACCAGACTTTGGACATCATGATTTCAAATACCGTTACTGGCATCACCATCAAATGTTCAATGGTGCCATGCTCACGTTCACGAATCAGCGCTGCACCAGTCAGAATAATTGAAAGCATTGCCACGTTATTAATAATCCGCATGACACTCATAAACCATTGATTTTCCAGTGTTGGATTAAAACGGGAACGTATTGCCAAATCTATCGGTAGCTGGCTAATTTCACGATTGCGAAGTACATATTCATTTACTTCAGATTGAATGATCTGCTGAATATAACCTGCGCCAGACATGGCTTGGGTCATTCGGGTTGCATCCACATTAACCTGAATTTCTGCTGCATCACCCGACAGTACATCCGACTGGAAATTACTCGGAATATTGACCGCAAAGGTAAATTCACCTGCGTCCATGCCTGCATCCATCGTGCCAAGCGTGGTGGTTTTACTGATAAAATTAGGCGGATAAAAGGCTGAAGAAATCCGTTCCGACAAGGTAGAGTGATCCTCATCCACAATCGCAATCGGTGCCATATTCAAGGTATCTTTGACCGCTGTTGATGCGGTATATACTGAGATGGTAAAGGTGTAAATAATTAACACCAACATGATTGGATCGCGCCAGAGACTCCAAAGCTCTTTACAGCCGAGCTGGTAGATATTCTGTAATTTTGTGAACATCTTATTGCTCCTGTTTCTTCAGCAAGGCAATAGCAGCAAACATTACTACCGGAACAGCCATGGCCATGATCCAAATGGCCTGTTTCAAATCATCAAAGCCCAAACCTTTATTAAAAATTCCACGACTGATATTGACCATATGCGTTGCCGGATAAATTTCCCCAAACCAGCGTCCAAACCCATCCAAAGACGATACAGGATTGATAATTCCAGCAAACTGCATAACTGGTATCAAAGTCCCAATCATGACTAAAAACATTGAAGCAATCTGGCTTTTGGTAATAGTAGATGCCAATAGGCCCATACCTGTGGCAAAAATTACAAACAAAAAAGAAGCTAAGGTCAGAGCAAAGAAGCTACCTTTTACAGGTACATCAAATAAAGTAACCATGACCAAACACATAAGGGAATAGTTCAACATTGCCAACAAGATATATGGAATCTGTTTACCAATTAAAAATTCTGTCCGCGTCACTGGTGTGACATACAAATTCACAATCGAACCTAATTCTTTTTCTCGCACCACAGATAAAGCAGTCAACATGGCAGGAATCAACAGTAATAATAAAGGCAATACTGCGGGGGTCATCGCAGGTAAACTTTTAATATCTGGGTTATAGCGGTAACGAGTTTCAACACTCACAGTACTAGATGTTTTATAACCACTTTGTTCCAATGCTTTTTGCATCAGCCAATACGTGTGAATCCCCTGCACATAACCTTGCACAGTTTCTGCACGCTGTGGCATCGCACCATCAATCCACGCAGCGACTTGCACCTGTTCACCACGAGCAACATCACGAGCAAAATTTGGCGGAATTTCTATCGCCAAGGAAATATCCCCACTACGCATACGCTGATCAATATCATCATAGCTTTGCAGCGCTGGCTGTTCGATAAAATAACGCGACCCTGCAATACTCATGCTGTAGTTTTGACTTAAGCTCGTTTGGTCACGATCCAACACAGCGAATTTGAGGTCTTCAACATCCATGGTGATGCCGTAGCCCATGACCAGCAGTAAAATTAATGACCCCATTAAAGCCATGGTGGCGCGAATCGGATCACGCGCCAACTCCAAAGATTCACGCCAGGCAACACTCAATAACCGGCGCAAACTGAATTTTTTTGGCTTGGCATTCAGTTCTTTACTGCCATTTGTTTCAGCAATACTTTTCGCCAAATCATTGGGCTGATCTTTAGTGCCTGCACCAGCATCAATCAAATAACCGATAAAAGCTTCTTCAAGTGTTTCAGCATGGCGGTTTTTTATCAGCTGTGCTGGTGACGCACTGTCAAGCACTCGTCCAGCGTGCATCATTGACATTCGGTCACAGCGCAACGCTTCGTTCATAAAATGAGTTGAAATAAAGATCGTGACCCCATCATTACGCGACAAATTGATTAAATAGCGCCAGAAATTATCACGCGCAATCGGGTCAACCCCAGATGTTGGTTCATCCAGAATTAAAATTTCAGGATTATGCACCAGTGCCACTGCGAGTGATAAACGCTGACGAACCCCCAAGGGCAAATCATCGGGCAGTTTTTCTTTGACTTCTTCCAGGTCAAAACGCTCCAGCATGAGCTGTACACGTGGCTCAATCTGTTCTTTTGGTACATGAAATAATTTGGCATGTAAGACCAAATTCTGCACAATGGTCAGCTCGCTGTATAGGGAAAATGCCTGCGACATATAGCCGACACGGCGACGAGTTTCAATATTGTTGCCCTCTACAGGCTCACCAAACAGCCACGCCTGACCTTCTGAGGCTTCTAAAAGTCCCGTCAGCACTTTCATGGTGGTGGATTTACCACAACCATTCGAGCCTAAGAAACCAAATATTTCACCACGCTTAATTTTAAAATTAACATGATCTACCGCAGTAAAATCACCAAATTTCACTGTTAAATCTTGCGCTTCAAGAGCATAGCTTTCTGAACCGTAGTCAGGTAAAGGCGGAATCACCACAGGCTCATAGCCGAGCTTTTTTTCTTCTGGCAATAGTTGAATAAAAGCATCTTCTAAACTGTTACATTGCGTTTCAGTCAATAATTCTTGTGGTGTGCCAGTTTTTAAAATCTGCCCATCATCCATCATCGCCAGCCAGTCAAAGCCTTGTGCTTCATCCATATAAGCAGTAGCAACAATAACACTCATCTGTGGACGAACTTTGCGAATGCGGTTAATCAGTTCCCAAAATTGCGCCCGTGCCAAAGGGTCAACCCCTGTGGTCGGCTCATCTAAAATCAGAAAATCGGGATCATGAATCAAAGAACAGCACAGACTTAATTTCTGCTTCATCCCACCCGATAATTTACCCGCAGGACGGTCGAGAAAATTGTACAAGCCTGTGCTTTTGGTCAGATCATCAATCCGTTTGCGTCGCTCGGCAGCATCATGCCCAAACAGACGTGCCACAAACTGTAAATTCTCTTCAACCGATAAAGTTTTATATAGGTTTTTCCCTAAACCCTGCGGCATATAGGCAATATGTGGGCAAACACGGGTACGGTGTTGTTTATCGGCAATATCACCGCCCAACACCTTTAAGCGACCTTGCTGTACAATTTTCGCCCCTGACAGCAAAGCCAATAGACTGGATTTCCCCACCCCATCTGGACCGATTAAACCGATCATGCAGCCTGCTGGTAAGGATAGCGACACTTGATTCAGTGCAACCGTTTTTCCATATTTCAGACTAACATTTTCAATTTCTGCAACAACCGATCCTTTTTCAGATTGTTGTGTCATCATTTAACTGTGTTCTCTAAAAATGTCGGCCAAGCTGCCTGATCATCAATTTTGATATATGCCACACCTGGCAAACCTGTTTTGACTTGTTCGATATATTTGTTCAATAAAGTTGGATCAATTTTCGCTTTAACACGGAACATCAGTTTTTGACGTTCGCTTTCCGTTTCCACCGATTTTGGTGTGAACTGTGCAGTATCGGCAACAAAAGACACTGTAGCTGGAATCACCACATTTTTCGCAGCATCCAATACAATACGTACTTCTGTTCCAATAGCAATTTTACCTGCAACGGTTTCAGGCAAAAAGAACGTCATATACACATCAGATAAATCAATCAGATTGAGCACACGCCCGCCCGCTGCCACCAACTCACCCGGCTGCGCGACACGGAACTGAACACGTGCTTTTAATGGTGCACGTAACTGTGCATCATCCATATCAAATTTAATCCGTTCCACCGAGGCTTTGATGGCATCGACTTGAGAATGTGCGGCTGACACTTGGCTTTTAGACGCAACAATTGCCCCTTGGGCACTTTGTACCTGTGCTTTGGCTGCGCTTAATACCGCAATGGCTTGCTGTGCTGCGGCACGTTCATCATCCAGTTGTTGCTTGGACGATGCGCCTTCTTTGGCTAAAACTTCGGTACGCGCTAAACGATTTTTAGCCGCCATCAGTTCTGTTTCACGCTGTTGTACCATGGCTTCAGCGGCGGCTTTTTCGCTGATCCGCATCGCCACTTGTGCTTCCGCTGTCGCAATCGCATCCTGGGCTTGACGCTGTTGTGCTTCCAATTCACGTAACTGGGCTTCTAAAGTCGAAATTTTAACCCGCGCCAAGATTTGACCAGGCTCGACAAAGTCACCTTCTTTAACCAAAATTTCTTCTAACTGACCAGATAGCTTACTAGATACGTTAATTTCAGTGGCTTCAATACGTCCATTGCCACTGACTAAGGCATCAGTGTCTGGCTTATTCATATTTTTCCAGATCAGATAAGCGACCAACCCTAAAACAACGATGAACCCAGCAATGGTTATTTTCTTAAAATTCATGTTTAATTACCCAATATTTTAAATTTTTTTTGCAAATGCGGTGTCACCACCCAAGGCAAAATAAAGACTGACATAGGACTGCATTAAGCTACTTTGCGTTTCAATCCATTGCTGTTCTGCACTAAGTAAATTGCGCTGTGCATCCAAAACGTCTAAATATCCCACAGCACCGTTGTCATAACGCAGTTGTGCCAGCCGTGCAGTTTCCTGGAAAGCACTGAGTCCTTGTTTCTGAATCCGTAATTGTTGATCTAAATATTTCTGTTGAACCAGTGCATCAGAGACTTCACGGAATGCGTTCTGTACCGTCTTTTCATACTCTGCCACTGCAATCTCTTTACGCACTTCTGCTAAGGTCAAATTATTTTTTAGACGACCCGCAGTAAAAATAGGCACACTGATACTTGGAGCAAACGACCAAACACTGCTGCCAGATTTAAATAAATCGTCTAAATCTGCACTGGCTGTTCCAAAACTGCCCGTCAGTGCGATACGTGGAAAAAATGCTGCGCGTGCCGCATAGATATTGGCATGCTTAGATTTAAGCATTGCTTCCGCAGCATGAATATCAGGACGGTTCAACAATAAGTCTGAAGGCAAACCCGTTTGTAGCATACTTGTTTTAAAAGTCACTTGATCTAAATCTGTTTTAGGCAAAGAAATCGGCTGTCCCACCAATTGCACTAAATAGTTTGCAGTCAGTGCACGGGATTTCTGTAATTCAGCCACTAAAGCTTGACCATTACTGAGCATTGTTTTTGCTTGCATGTATTCCACTTTAGAGCCTGCACCCACCTCAAAACGGCGCTTAAAAATTCGTACTGATTTTTCATAATTCTGTACAGAGCGCTGAGCAAAATGGATGCGTTTATCCAGTTCAGATAACGTTAAATAACTTTGAACAGTTTGCTGCATAATACTATTGCGTGCTGCACGCACATTGCTTTCAACTGCAAGAAATTGCTGCAAAGCCGCTTCATTCAAGCTGCGGATACGACCCCACAAATCCAGCTCCCATTGGTTCATGCCAAGACCCACAGAATACTGACTGGATGTCACTTCTCTACCGACATAAGATAAGTCGGCAGGCACATGACTGCGTTCCATGCTCGCAGTACCACCTATATTCGGAAAAAGTTCAGCACGTTGAATGTTATAAGCCGCTTGTGCTTCATGCATACGTAATGAAGCAATCTTTAAATCCTGATTCGCCACTAGTGCCAGATCGACAATATTAATAAGTTGTTGATCTTTGACATAATCAATCCAAGAAAGTGCTTGGTAAGAGTGCTGAGTTTGAATCGGATAATTATGAGATAAAGAAATTTTAGGCTTCTGATAAGGATCTATTTGTTGACAACCAGTAATACTGAATATAATTAAAAAACTACTATATTTTAATTGGGTAAATTGCATAATATTATTCACCCCAAAAATTAACAGAATGATAAAAATGAGAATTTGAAAACATATTTTTTAAATGAATATAAACTAACTGCTTCAATCTAATTTCAATATTAAAATTAGGATCTACCATCCAGTTATGAACTAAACCCATCAATGATGTTTTAATAAAATCATGTACCATTTCAATATCTACATTTCTTGATAATTCCTCTAGAGCTAATGCTTCTTTAAGCCATTTAATAGTGTTTTCCTCACGCATATTATGAAATCTTACCAGACATTCATTTAAAATTTTATTTTGCTCTAAACCATAAAATCTCAACCAAAAATATGCTCTATATTTTTCACGATTCAAATAAAAATCATCTGAAATACTTAAAATTAATGAATTAATAGCATCTAAACCATATTTATTATTAGTTGCAATTTTAGATTTCTCATTTAACCAGTTTTCCAAATAATTTAAAACTCGAACAAGTAATTGATCCTTAGAACCATAGCGCCGAGAAACTAAACCGCGACTGTATCCAGCATTCACACCTACTGCCTCTAATGTAACTGCATTAACGCCACCTTCCGATAGAAGCTTAATAGTCTGATTCACCATCTTTAAATCAGATTCAATTGCTCTAACCTGTGTCTTTTTCTTAAAAAAAGCATTATTCAAGTTTTCTTTATGTTCTAAAACAGTTGAAATCTCAAGACTCACAACAGCCCTCCCTCCAAAGACATATAAAAATATTGCTGTCAACAACTTTTTCTGAAAAGAATAGACCTCTTGCGAAAGTATAGTTTTATCTAATTTTTGAATTGGCTAAAACCTTATAAAATATAGCTTTTGACTGCTTAAAATTTGACTAACGCAAGAAGTCTAATATAAACTTAAAATAATAAAAGGTCAAAATTTATATTTTAATATTTTAATATTTTAAATATAAATACATAACAATAACTTACATTAAAAATACTAATAAAAATAATAATAAAAAAAATACCGATCTTTTTAGTCGGCTTTGTTTTAATGGTACAAAAAAAAGTTGTTGCAAAACAACTTTAATAGGCTTTGTTGCACAACGATTTCATAACTATATGATTTTAAAAGTTTTGATTATTTTTTGATCCAAAATTAAATTTATTTAAATCAGATGCTTACATATTTATGCAACAAAGCCACTTTAATAATAAAACAATAACATTGACTGTAACTGAATTTATAATTATTTTATTAAAAATTTTTTAAACGAGACTTAAAATGAATTATCAAGACCTCTCCATTAAATTAATTCAAGAACAATATAAACTCAAGAATTCTAAATCAAAAAGTATATTAGTAATAATTGGCGGAATTGAACTAACGCGAAAAAATCAATCAATCAAAAAGCTAAGTGAATTAATGGATCCTAGATATTTAAAAATTAAGGCTGAAACCCCAAATAGAGTCAAAGAAAATAAATTAATTTGGCAACCATACATAAATGACATTCCAAAAAAAGGACAAATCATGTTTTTTTATGGAAATTGGTATACTGATTTACTAGCGTCAACTATATTAAATGATGAAGAAATACAAAATAATACATTCAACGAACACTTAAAGCGTATATATGAATTTGAAAGTTACTTAAAAAATAATAATGTAGATATTATTAAAGTTTGGTTTGAAGTTTCATGGAGCAAAGTAAAAATTCGCACAAAAAATATTGATATTATTGATAAAATCCAAAGAGTTCCACGTTTTACATGGGATGATTTTCCACAAAAAAAATGGAAAACTAAAACCTTATACAATCAAATTCAAACTTTAAGAAATAGATTCACCCACGATTGGGTAATCATTAATAGTGAAAACAATATAGAAAGAAATACACAGTTTTCTCAATTAATACTTAAACATCTAAAACTACCACCTGTACAAATTAAGAATAAATTTAAATATCAGGCGGCACCTATTCCTTCAATTTTAACTCAAATAAAAAAAAGTGAAATTAGCCACATAGAGTATAAAAAAACCATTAAACAACTAGAAAGGAAAGTCGCAGATGTTCTACGTTATTCATCACATAACGTTGTATTAGTTTTTGAAGGTATGGATGCCGCAGGTAAAGGCAGTTCAATTAAGCGCATCATTAAATTTCTAGGGCTACACGAATATAATATTCATAGTATTTCAGCACCAGAAAATTTTGAACGATTACGTCCTTATTTGTGGCGTTTTTGGAATAAGCATTCAACTAATGGGGCACTTAATATTTTTGATCGCAGCTGGTATGGACGTGTACTTGTAGAACGTGTAGAAGATTTAATTAACCCAATAGAATGGCAAAATGCTTATGAAGAAATAAATCAGTACGAAAAACAACTGTCTGATACAAATACAATTGTTATAAAATTTTGGCTAGCAATTTCAAAAGATGAACAATTACGTCGTTTTTACAAGCGAAAAAATACACCTCAAAAAAGCTTCAAATTAACAGAAGATGATTGGCGTAATAGAGAAAAGTGGGATGCCTACTTACAAGCAGCATCAGATATGTTCAAATATACGAGCACAGATATTTCTCCTTGGCACATCATTGCCAATGATAGTAAATATGCTGCACGAATTGAAATTTTGCAAACTATCCTTCATAGCGTACAAAATAAAAATTTAGGTCACTTAGAAAACTTATAAGATTAGATCTCTTGCGAAAGTCATTATTGCAAGTTTATCCGGTTTACCAATGCAGCGATTAAATTAATGCGTAAACCGAATCTTTTCCGTCTATTTCGATAGCGTTCACTTAATATTCTAAATCTTTTCAATTGACTATTGATATGTTCGATCACAACTCGTATTTTTCCAATCATTCTATTGTACTTTTTCTCAGCCTTAAATAAGGGGGAATTCTTCTTTTTCTTTATGGGCATCAATAATTTAAAACCATCCTGCTCTAATCCGTAGTACCCTAAATCGGTCATAACATATTCACAATGTTTGAATTTCTTAACCGTTTTTCTTGCCAATTTAATATCATGCTGACTGCCATTCGATATATCTAGCCCTATGATTTGTTTGCTGTTCGGATGATAGATCACTTGTGCTTTTAGCGTATGTTTCTTCTTTTTACCACTGTAGAACTTACTCTGATTTTTTTTTCGGACGTTCTATTGAACATTCTGTCGCATCAATAATGACCCAGTTAAAGTGTTCGTCTGCTGTGGTAATGCTTCGTTTTGGCAGAGTAAAACGTCTTGATTTCATCAATGCATCTTCAACCTTTTTAATGGTTCGATTCACATTACTTTCAGCGATATGGTAATTTGCCGCTAATTCCAGTTGAGTGCTGTAGTTCCGTAAGTAATTGAGAGTTAATAACAACTGATCCTCTATATCTAAAGTATGAGGACGACCTGATTTCTTTTTGAGTGATTCTGCTTTTTCTAAAACCTCGACCATTTCAGGGCTTTGTTGCATAAATATGTAAGCATCTGATTTAAATAAATTTAATTTTGGATCAAAAAATAATCAAAACTTTTAAAATCAAATAGTTATGAAATCTTTGTGCAACAAAGCCGATTGAAAATCAGATGCGTCCCTGGGCGTTGGGGCGCAAGAACTGGCTGTTTGCAGGTTCGCTGCGCAGTGGTCAGCGAGCGGCAAACATCATGACGTTAATCCAGTCAGCAAAGCTGAATGGCTTGGATCCGTATGCCTATTTAAGTGATGTGCTGAAAAGGCTGCCGACACACAAAGTGACCCAAATTGAAGAGTTACTGCCACACCGCTGGAAACCTAAATCGAATTAAAAAATAGGCATGGGGTTCAGCGGACGCTTACGTTCAGCGGACGCTTACTGCCTATTTAAGTGATGTGCTGAAAAGGCTGCCGACGCATAAAGCGACCCAAATTGAAGAGTTACTGCCACACCGCTGGAAACCTAAATCGAATTAAAAAATAGGCATGGGGTTCAGCGGACGCTTACGGTCAGCGAGCAGCCAATATCATGACATTAATCCAGTCAGCAAAGCTGAATGGCTTGGATCCGTATGCCTATTTAAGTGATGTGCTGAAAAGGCTACCGACGCATAAAGCGACCCAAATAGAAGAATTACTGCCACATCGCTGGAAATCCAACTCAAATTAAAAAATGGGCATGGGGTTCAGCGGACGCTTACACTCAAACTTATCTGGTTTTAACTAAACTCATATTTTTGAGCTGTGCGACAGGTATTTTTTTATTGATTGGGTATTATCGGCTTGTGGTTCGTGCGCAGTAATGAGATATCTAAAATTAAAAAAAGGATTTTGTATCACTACAAAATCCATAAAATTTAAGACTTTATCTTTCTCTTAACGCTTCTCTGGCTTTATTGAATGGCTTAATCAAATAGTCCAGCACTGTTTTCTGTCCAGTGCGAATATCAACTGTCGCCACCATTCCAGGCGTAATCGCAAAAGTCTTACCCTGTTTATTTCGCAGCTTATCTGAATCAGTGCGAATATAAACCCGATAGTAAAATTGATCCTGTTTAACTTCATCTCGAATCGTATCAGGAGATATCACGGTCACTTTGCCATGTAATCCGCCATATATCGCATAATCGTACGCTGTAATTTTGACTAAAGCTTGTTGGTTTGGACGAATAAAGGCAATATCTCTTGGCGAAATTCTAGCTTCGATCAGAAGCTGTTCATCTAACGGCACAATCGTCATAATCTTGCCATTAGGAGGAATTACGCCACCTAAAGTCATTACATCGATTTCTTTTACCACACCGCGAACAGGCGCTCTAAAGACTGTACGATTTAATGTATCTGATTTTCCTTTCACAATCTGCCGTTGTGTTTCTACGTCGGTATTGGCTTTGGATAATTCTTCCCTTGCTTTTACATAATACTGACTACGTGTATCATTAATTTGCTTTTGTAAATCAGAAGCTTGACGTTTTAACCTTAAAACCTCTACCTCACTTGCAGCTCCTTTAGCAACTAACGGCTCAGTCATTCTTAGCTCTTGCTGTACCAATGTTAAAGAAGTCGTTAGATCTGATATTGACTCTTCTAAATTTTTCCGTCGTGTATTATACAACTGTGTTTCTTCACGAACCAATTGCGAATCTTTTTGAACTATCTCGGGAAATTGTAATGCAGTTCCATTTACTTCTGCCCGTAAACGTGCCGAAGTGGCCAATGAAGAAACGAGCAAAGACTGCGATTCACCTACATTAGATGCAAAGCGAGTCGGATCAAGTTGTGCCAATATGGTGCCTTTTTCTACAATATCACCTTCTTTAACATCGAGTTTGGTCAAAATACCACCCTCTAATGACTGAATAATTTGCTCTTTAGAAGATGGAATAACTTTACCCGTACCTGTAGAAACTTCTTCCAATTTAAATAAAGCAGCCCATATAAAGAACACCAAAAGTCCTAAGCCAATAATCCAGATGACCATACTCGATTTAGGTAAAGGTGGTTCATGAAATGAAGCTTTAGCAGGACGTTTTGTTTGTTGTGGTTGTTCATTCATTATTGTGCCCCACTGGATGGATGAGTTTGATTATTTGATTGACTCAAAATCTGATCGCGTGGACCATCCATCACAATTTTCCCCTCATTCATGACAATAATTCGATCAACTAATGCCAAAACAGCTCGCCGATGAGTTGCAACAATTAAAGTCCGATGCCCCATCCAATTCATTAGATGATCAATAAATTGTTTTTCTGCTACATCATCAATCGACGCTGTTGGCTCATCTAACAATACAATATTAGGTTGGCGAATAAGCAAGCGTGACAGCAACAAAGCCTGCCGTTGTCCACCAGAGAAACCTAAGCCACCCTCAAGTACAAGATGATCAAGACCTTCTTTTTTATCTTGTACAAATGACCAAGCTCCTGTCATTTTGAGCGCCTGAATCAAGTCATCATCTGAGGCTAAAGGTGCGCCTAAAGTTAGGTTTTCCCTGATTGTGCCATAAAACAAATGCGCACTCTGATTAAGTAACCCTGTATCACGACGAATATCAGCAGGATCAATCAGTGATAAATCAAGACCATCAAGATAAATATTACCTTGCTGCGGCATTTGCATGCCTGATAATAATTGCAATAATGTGGATTTCCCCGCGCCATTTCGGCCTAAAATTGCAATTTTCTCTCCCGCCCGAATTGCTAGTTGAGCAATCGCTAGATTGGGTTTTGCATCATCTTGATTATATTTAAATAAAGTGCCATTCAATTGATAATCACCCAACAATACTGAGCGATGGATCAAATGCGCCCGATCAGGTTGGTCAACTGGCTTTTTCATTAACTCATCAAGACTACTTTTTGCGACTTTGGCTTGCTGTAAACGTCCCAAAACACCCGTAATTTGTGCAATTGGTGCCAACATTCGTGAAGATAAAATTGAGCATGCAACCAATGCACCTGTGGTCATTTCTCCACTAATCACGGCAAAACAGCCAACAAGTACCACAAGAGCATAAGTCAGACCTTGGACTTTTTGCGTCCATGCAGTCATCACGCCCACTATTTTACGCTGCTTCATACTAATATCGGCAGACATTTCATTCATATGATTCCATTGATTCTGGAATCTGGATTCAGCGCGTAACAGCTTAATGTCCTCTATGCCTTGCACTGATTCCACCAATATTGCATTACGAATCGAAGACTCACGCATTCCCTCTCTGGCAAGTTTAGCCAGTGGTCTTTGTGCCAATATGGCTGGAATAATCATAAGCGGTACAACAAGTACCATGACCCAGAAAAGATTGCCGCCAATGATCCAGAATATAACCAAAAATAAAAAGAAAAATGGCAAGTCGGCAATGGCGCTAATCGTCGTTGAGGTGACTAGCTCCCGCACCCCTTCCAACTCCCGAATTTGGGAAATAAAAGTACCTGTTGATTTGGAACGCTCACTATTTTTAATTCTGAGCGTATGACCAAAAACCCGATCTGAAATACGCAAGTCTGCTCGTTTACCAATAATATCTGATAAATAGATACGCGCTACACGTAAAACAAATTCAAAAATTGCCGCAATCAATACACCACCTGCCAACACCCATAACGTAGGAATTGACTGAGAAGGCACGACTCGATCATAGACTTGCATTGAAAATATAATGGTTGCCAGTGCCAGAATATTTGCAATTAATGATGCAAACATAATATCGATATATCGTTTCCAGTCACGTAACACGATCGACCAGAACCAACTACTCTCATAAGGTTTGATATATTCATCAATACGCGCATCTGCAACTGATTTTTCAGGTCGCAGGATATAAACACTTTCAATTTCATGTTGAAGGTCAGAAGCAACAAAACTTTGCGCAAGCCCCTGATCACCACTCATCTGGATACTGACATTATGATCGACATCTGCCTGATCAACCACACCAACTTGACCATCCTTGAATACCACGATGACTGGTAAACGCCATGGATTAAGCATCTCTTTTGAAAATTTACTTTTACGTACACTTAAGCCAATCTGACGTGCAATCGTTTTCACGACCTCATCTGCTGCACTAGCCCCTGCCCAATCCATCTGCAAACGGATACGTTCTTCAGAGGTTTCGATACGATAATGTTTGGCAATCAATAAAATTGCCTGAAGATATGGCTGGTAATTCATCGTACTCATGGCTGAACCTTAACCCCCTGAATGGATAGACGATTAAGATGATAAACATCTCGTGATTGACCTGTAGTCGAGATAAGTTGGACTAGATTTGCATAAATATCATAACGATTATTTTCAATTTCCATATTTGCACTATGAATAGCTTGTTCAGCATTAAGTAAGTCCACTACTGTCCGCGTACCAAGCTTATATTGCTCCTGATATAATTCTTTTGTTCTGGTGGTGGTTGATTGTCTGGCAACCAAAACCTGCATCTGCCGTTGTTTATTTGTGACTTGTTCCTCAGTCATGCGAATCTGTTCCAGAATATCCATATAACTATTTTGTACTTTGGCTTTGGCAGCTTCTTCTGCATAACTTGCAGCGCGACTTTGCGCCCCCACTGATCCACCCTGAAAGAAGTTACTGCTTGCTTCAAATTTAATTGAACTATCAAATCCGTCATCCTTGTTATTGTTTGGATTGACACCATTCAGTGCCTGACTTAGCGTTCCAACTAAATTTAAAGTAGGGTAACGACTGAGATCTGTCTGAGTTTTCTGTGCTTTTGCGACATTTACTTCTGCTTGAGCAGACATAATCGTAGGAATCGTATTGATTTTAGGTGCTTCAAAAATCTTTGATTCAGTGACTACATTTTCAGGTATTTTCCAGTTGATCCGACTGATATCAAAGCCCAGTAAAGTCCGTAATTTTTGTTGATACAGTCTTAATTGTGTTTGTTGAGCAATTAAATTTGATTGGGAAGCTTCAAGATACGACTTCGCCTGCACGGGATCTGCCTGACTGCTAATGCCAGCATTTGCACGCAAATTGGCAATCTCAGCAATACGTGCAATCCCATCTACTTGCTGCTGTGCAATGCGACAGACTTCCTCATAGCGTTTTAGATTCACGATTGCACTTGCAACCTCAAGTGCAACCTCATCAATCT
>NZ_QKVN01000045.1:0-22467 GCF_003231195.1 Acinetobacter sp. WCHAc060042 | reverse complement strand
TTCGTGCAGGTTTTTTTATATCTAAAGGGAAGTAATTCGCCTTAAGGAGAAGTACGCTTAAGCACGGATTTTGAGCTCATAGCCTGAATATTTACGTATGTTAATTACGCCAGTATCCAAAATTAAGTACTGACCTTTGATGCCTTGCAATTTGCCACGAATGACTGGAGTTTTATCTAGGTTGTGAGATTTGATTTTCTCTGGATATTGCTCAACTGGATAAACAAATTCACGTGGTAATTCGGTTTCCAAAATTTCGACCGTTTCATTGAACTCAAGATTCTGACTAAATTCATCTCGAATGGTTTGGATTTTAGGTGAAAACTCTTCGAGCAATTGTTCACGGACTTCAATCAAGTTTAATGGGTCAGCTTCACCCTTGAGTAATTTACGCCAATCGGTTTTGTCTGCAACCTGCGTTCCAAACATGATTTCGAGCTGACCTGAAAGGCGACGTGAGCCTACTTTCATAATGGGTAGTGCTTGAGTGGCTCCTTGATCAAGCCAACGAGTTGGCATTTGGCTAATCCGGGTAATACCAACTTTTAGTGCGCTTGAGTTCGCCAAATAGACGATATGTGGTTGAAAACATACTTCATGGGCAAAGCTATCTTCGCGACAAGTCCCTAAATGATAATGGCAGGTTTCTGGCTTCATGATACACATGTCACAAGAGGCCTTAGTTTTGAAACACTTGAAGCAATGACCTTGTGAAAAAGATTTAGACGTTTTAGCACCGCACGAGACACAGAAGATTTTACCAGTCCATTCGATTTCGATTTCTTGACCTAAGTTAAAAGGAAGGTCAACTTCTGAACGATCTAAAATAAATTTATATTCAACATTTGCCTTGTGTGTATGTTGATCAGTTACACTAAGGTCCTTAAGACCTGCATGCATTTTATGGCAAATGCCTTGAAGTTCCATACAGAATTACTCACTTAATATTAAGGATGCGGTTATGGCTGAACTGAACGTCATTACTTCTATGCTAGACGATTTATCTCAAGAACAGCCTATTTCAACTGCATTATGCATTGGGCAAAATCTTAGCCCAGATCATCATCAATCTATTCAATGGCAATATTTTAGCGTATCTGATTTTTTAAGTCTGCCTTTTACACAGCGCTATGACTTGGGTTTCGTGCTTTTGGATACAATTGAAATGCAAAATGTGAATGAGCAACAAAAATCACAAGTATTGGTGCGTTTAAGAGATTTGATGGCAAAGCGGATTGTGGTGGTCAGTCAGTTACAAGATGAGCAACTGTTACGTGCTTTGGGCTTTACTCAACTCATAGATAAAACAACTCACGAACAAGACTTTGCGTTATGGCAGTTTAATATTTTAACTTATAAGCATGTGCCAGATTGGTTTAATTCAAAATTTTGGGCGAACCCTGAAAACTGGAACAAATTTCGTTGGTAGTAGGACGTATATGACTTGAGTCATAGCAAAAATTAACAATTTATCCGTGTAGGCTCCATTTAAACATCGTATGCTGTTTTAAAACTTACAAAGGATAAAACGATGACGAACCTTAATAATATTATAGAAATCTTGGCTAAGCAGGCTATGGGAGGGCAGCAACAGTCAAACCAACAAGGCGGTTTGGGTGGAATTTTGGGCTCTGTATTGGGACAACTTGGAACAAATACATCAGGGCAATCATCACAGGGTGGTTTGGGTGATATTTTAGGTTCGGTGTTGGGTGGTTTAACTGGTGCGCAGTCACAACAAACGTCAAATGCTCAGAACTCTGGGTTTTCAGGTGGTGGAAAAAGTTTATTGATCGCTGTATTGCCTTTGATTTTGGGATGGATTCAACAGCAAGGTGATTTACAAGCGGCTTTAGATAAGCTCAAAGGGCAAGGCTTAAGCAGTCAAGTGGATGATTGGGTATCGACTAGCTCAGGAGAAAATGCCAGCGTAAATCCAGAACAGGTACAGAACCTGTTTAATGATGCTGATGTAGAACAGGTTGCACAACAAGTCAATGCGCCTAAACAAGATGTATATAGTGCTATTTCACAAGTTTTACCGCAGATCATTGATTCTTTAACCCCTCAGGCAGGACAAACTAATCCACAAGAGGCCAATGCAGATATCCAACAGGTATTGAATTTAGTTTCGGGTTTCTTAAAGCGCTAAATTCATAATAAAAAAGCCATTCTATGATGGCTTTTTTATTGTTTAAAATTCTAAATTAAAAAACACGCCGAAGCGTGTTTTTTTAATTTTTTGGACTGCTTAACTTAGAAGTCGTAACGCATACCGAGAGAAAGTCCAAGGCTATTTTCACCTGCGACACCACTTACGCTGTTTGTGCGACCTTCTTTCCATGGTGTTAAGTTCGACTTGTCATCATTGATTACAGTTGCTAAGTTGCCGTAGACGCGTACTGCTTTGTCTAGACGGTGCTCAAGGCCAACAGCGAGTAATGTTGAGTTTGCATCATCAGCATCAACATCACGGTAGAATACTTCGCCACGGACTAAAGTTTTTGGTGCAAATTTATATTCACCAGCTACACCGAATACTTGCGTGTCAGGGTTTGCATCAGAGTTGTCATGTTGAAGAAATTGGTACATACCACCTAAGTTAAAATCAGGTGTGATTTTATATGCGCCAGCAATACGGAAACCATCACGTTCGCCACTTGTTGCTTCTTCTTCATAGTGTTCGTATGCAGCAGCGAAGTCTACGTTGCCTTCTTTATAAGTTAATGCTAAGTCGTATGCTTTATCTTTGTCTTTAGAGCCATTTTTTGTAGCATCTGGGCTATTCGCTTCGTGAAGTGAAAGAGCACCTAATACATTAAAGCCATTGCCAAATTTAGGTGACTTATATTCGATGGTATTTGCATTACGCTCATCAAACTTCAAGTTGCCTACACGTGTTACGTTTCGTACATCACCAACCATGTCGCCGAAGAAGTTAACTGGACCACGTGCTGCTTTGAATGGGCTGTCAAATCGACCTACACGTGCTTGACCGAAGTTACCTTTTAAGCCAACGAAAGTATCACGTGTTGCAAATTCAAGATCACTATTTGCTGAACCGCTTGCAAAGTTAATTTCTTGTTCAATTTGGCCGAATACAGTCATGCCGTTTTCAAGTTCTTGCTCAGCTTTGAAACCTAGACGTGAAGAGTTTGAAGAAAGACCAACCTCGTTGTAGTCAGCACCATCATCAAGATAGTCTAAAGAAACATGCGCACGGCCATAAATTTTTACGTCAGCAGCCATTGTTAAAGCTGGTGTAAGTAATGTTGCCCCAACTGCTAATGCGCAAAGTGTTTTTTTCATGTGTAGCTCCAAGAAAGACTTTTTGTTGATTCGTCTATAAAAGGTTATTCAGTCGTCTTTTTATCCATCAGACTTCTGTCTCTTGGCGCTCATTATTGATTACAAATAAGTCATTAATATTAAAGAAATATTACAAAAATATTAAACAAATTAAAGTCAAAGGCATTTCGGCGATAAATTGTTAAAGTGTGGTTTTGAGTTTTATGTGGTTGATATTAATTATTTTTAGATATCAAAAAAGGAGCCGAAGCTCCTTGATTTGATCTGAAAAATTACAAAGCGGCTCGAATTTTTTCTGCTTGCGCTTTGATTTTTTCTTGATCACCCATTTGTAGGGCGTGCTTACCGAGCTCATGCACAGAACTTGGGATAAGGTGGAAGTGTACATGCGGAACGGTTTGTCCAGCCGCAGGGCCAGATAATTGCATAAGAACAATACCTTTTGCATCTAAACCAACTTCTATGGCTTTTGCAACTTTTTGCACAACTTGAATGGTGTAGGCTGCGGCATCGGCAGGCAGATCAAGCAGTGTCACAGCAGGTGTTTTGGGGATCACTAAGGTGTGACCATCTGCTTGAGGCATAATATCCATAAAAGCAAGAACTTGGTCATCTTCATATACTTTAATGGCTGGAAGTTCACCACGTAAAATTCGTGCAAAAATGTTTTGCTCATCGTAAGCCATGTCTATTCCTTAAATTTTACTTAAACTGAATTTACTTACAGTTTAATTCTTTTTGACGCTCTTTGATGGCATCAAGGCGTTGTTGCTCTTTTTCAGAGAACTTTGGTTTGGTAGTGTAGCAATTGTCATTGCCAAATTTTGCTTTCGCCTCAGGATCTTTAAAGCAGAATCCTTTAGATGCATAAATGACATCATGATCATCTTTTAATTTTTGACACTCTTGCTCAGGCGATGCTGCAAAACTTTGCGCCCCGATGAATGTTGCAAGACTGGCAAAAACCGCTACAGTCAACTTTTTCATGAGAATTTCCTCAGTTTGTAACATTGTATGTAGTCACATTACTACTTTATAAGGGTTGGTTTTGTTTATTCAATGGTGAGTTCTTACTCAATTGTAATTTTACTCCATGTTTCGTACATTTTTATGGCAGAAGAAAAGTCACGGTCTGCTTCAGATAAATCGCTGGCGGCCTGAATCAAGCTTTGTGCTAGTCCAATTATTGGCGCAGATAGTTTGGCTTCACGAACTAAGTCAACGGCAATACCTGTATCTTTGGCCAATAAAGGCAGTGCAAAAGTTAGAGGAAAACTACGGTTTAGGATTCGTTGTGGTAAAACTGTTTCGGTCACACCACTTTTACCACTCGATGCATTAATACAGTCTAAGGCTTCATTTAAGTTGACCCCATGGGCTTTTAAGGTGGTGAAACCTTCTGCAACGGAACATAGATTGACTGCCAAAAGCATATTGTTTACAGCTTTGACTGCAAAACCTGCACCAGATTCGCCTACATGTTTAATCAGTTTACCAAATGCCTGTATGGCAGGTAGTGCACGCTCAAATGCTGTAGCCTCACCGCCAATCATGACAGTAAGGGTTGCATTATCAGCCCCAATCGTTTGGCCGCTGACTGGTGCATCTAAAAAATCTACACCTTGTAGTTTGAGTTGTTCAGCTACTTTTTTTGCAGAAGACGGCACACCGCTGGTGCAATCGACCCAAATGCTACCAGATTTAAGCTGTACTTGATCAAGTAATTCTTCAATGTCTTGGCTGGTAGGAAGGCATGAGAAAACTACATCGGCTTGTACTGCTTTTGCAAGGTCTACAGCTTGAGTGCCATAAGCTTCAGCATGTTGCTTTGCTTTCTCAAAATTGCGATTCCATACCCAAACTTGTTCAAAGTGTTTGGGTAAGTGTGATGCCATGCGATACCCCATCGCGCCTAGACCGATAAATGCAACTGACTGAATCATGTCAAACCTTAGTATTTAAATATTAGTTGAACGTTCACTTAACCACTGAGCCAGTTTTGGCCAAAATTCATCGGCACTACGTTGACTTGACATCAGTCCTAAATGTCCACCTGGGATGAGAGTAAACGTGACATCAGTACTACTTGTCAATTGGGTGAGTGGTTTAGCGGCTTCTGTAGTAACTAATTGGTCTGTTGTGCCTGCGGCAACAAGCAATGAGCACTGTATATTTTTTAAAGCTATGCTTTTCTTATTTAATGTGATTACTCCTGTTTTGAGTGGATTACGTAGCCAAACATTAAACATCATGTCTTGGTTGATGCCACCAGGATAATCAATCATACGGTTAAGAAAACTACCAATAGTGGCGTGTTCATATAAAGCTTCGTTGTCGTCCAAATTGAGCAGCAAGTTTTTGTGGCTTTGAAACCAGCCTATAGGGTCAACCATTTTAAAACCAATCGTATTTAAAACACCTGGGGTGTGAAGTAGACGCTTCGGTATTTTGCCCTGATAAATTTGCTGTTGTAATGTTTTGCTTTTCGAAATGATTCGATTGAGATATGCAAAGAACTGTCCATTTCGCCCAGATTTATAGCTGTCAATTGGGCTACCCAATACCATTAAATTTTTCACGAAATTGGGCTGATGTAGAGCAGTATATAAGCTCACAAATATACCTGCCATACTCCAGCCGTGTAGTGAAATTTGATCACTTTGACTATGTTTTAAAATGCTTTGAATGCATAGCGGGATGTAATGATCAATAAAGGTTAAAAAATTAAAATGACGATTACGGAAACTTAATTTGCCCCAGTCAATTACATACACAGCAAAACCCTGCTGTTTGAAATACTTAACCAAAGAACGATAGGGGTAAAGGTCATAAATGGACATATTGATGGCGAGAGGAACCACGAAAACCAGAGGTTCTTTGTACTTGCGAACTTCTGGGGCGTAATAGCGAATTTGAGTCAGGTCAAATGTTTCAATCACTTCATAGGGGGTATTTTGTGACAGAACGAGTGACTTCCCTTTAAAAATGCGCGTGGACAGATTATTTATTTTAGTTTTTAAGTTCTGCATAGGGTTGATATCTCAAATAAGTAGAAAGTTTGATCGAAGTCTAATCAATATTTGCGTATTTTACCTTGACCTTAAATAGCCTAGACGCTCAAAATGTTGGCAATTCTTTATAAAGGCAGTCTTTGGACTGAAACACAGAGAAATGAGCCAATACGACGACATCGAATACCAATTAGACACTTTAGCGATTCGTACCGGTCACACACGTACTTTTGAGGGTGAACATAGTGAGCCAATTTTCCTAACATCTTCTTTCGTTTGTGAAAATGCGGCAGATGCAGCAGCTAAATTTTCAGGACAAATTGAGGGGAATACATACTCACGTTATACCAACCCAACTGTACAAGCATTTGAAAAGCGTTTAGCTATATTAGATGGTGCTGAGCGCGCAGTAGCAACCAGTTCGGGTATGGCCGCAGTACATGCAGTGACGTTGGCTTATTTAAAAGCGGGTGATCATGTCGTATGTTCGCGGGCTGTATTTGGTTCGATTATTTCGCTGTTTGAAAAATATGTCATCAAATTTGGTGTCGATGTTACATTCGTAGATTTGGAAGATTTAGACGGCTGGAAACAAGCGATTCGTCCAAATACACGTCTTTTATTTATTGAAACACCGTCGAACCCATTGGCTCAAGTGGGTGATATGCAGGCAATTGCTGATATTGCTCATGCACATAATGCTTTATTTGCAGTCGATAATACGTTCTGTACTCCAATCTTACAGCAACCCATTAAGTTTGGTGCTGACCTGATTATTTATTCATCAACGAAATATATTGATGGTCAAGGTCGTGCTTTAGGTGGGGCCGTTGTAGGTAAAGATAAATTGGTTGAAGAAATTAACGGTGTTATTCGTACACTGGGTAATTCTATGAGCCCATTTAATGCATGGATCTTCTTAAAGGGTTTAGAAACTTTAAGCTTACGGATGAAAGCACATTGTGCCAGTGCGCAAAAGTTAGCAGAATGGCTCGATGCACATCCAAAAGTTGAAAAAGTGTATTACGCTGGTTTACCAAACCATGAGGGACATGAGCTAGCAAAGAAACAGCAGTCTGGTTTTGGTGGCGTGGTTTCTTTTGTAGTGACAGGTGAGCGTGAGGGGGCTTGGACAGTCATTGACAATACTCGTTTCTTATCAATTACCAGTAACTTAGGGGATGTAAAATCTACGATTACGCATCCTGCAACGACGTCTCATGGCAGAATGTCGGCTGAGGCAAAACAGGCAGCGGGTATTAGTGAAGGTTTAATTCGGGTATCTGTTGGTTTAGAAGACATTGATGATATTATTCGCGATATCGCACGTGGTTTAGACTTAATCTAATTTTTAATTTTATGTTCGGAGATTTTAATGAACATTAATATGCTTATGCAGCAAGCACAACGCATGCAAAAAGATATGGAAAGCAATATCAAGAAAGCCAAAGAAGAGCTTGCACAAACAGAAGTGCATGCCGAAGCAGGTGGTGGTTTGGTGAAAGTGACGATGACTTGCCGTAATGTTGTAAAGCGTATCGAAATCAATCCTGAATTATTGCAAGATGATGCAGATATGATTGAAGACTTAATTGCTGCTGCAATGAATGATGCTGCACGTCAAGCAGAAGCAATCACTGAAGAGCGCATGAAAGCTGCAAACTCTGGCGCAGGCTTGCCACCAGGTCTTGCAGGTTTATTCTAATAAAGGAATACCTATAGTGTTTAGTGATCGTTTCGATCAATTGGTACAAGCTTTACGCATTTTGCCAAGTGTTGGGCCGAAGTCGGCTCAACGCATGGCGCTTCACTTGATTATGAAAAATCGTGAAGGCGCAATCGGTCTTGCACATGCTTTAAATGAAGCCACGAGCTATATTCATGAATGTAGCTTGTGTCACTCTCTGACGGAAAATGAAGTCTGTGATATTTGTGTCTCGCATGAGCGTGATGATCAATTGCTCTGTGTGGTTGAGTCACCAGCAGATGTGATGGCAATTGAACAAAGTGGCAGTTTTCGCGGTAAATACCATGTATTAGGAGGGCATTTATCTCCACTTGATGGTATTGGTCCAGAAGAAATTGGTATTCCGTATCTGATTCAGCGTTTAAGCGATGGTAAAGTAACGGAAGTAATTTTGGCGACCAATGCAACTGTTGAGGGTCAAGCTACAGCACACTATTTGGTGGAGGCAACGAAGCATTTGCCTATTCAAATGACCCGTATCGCACAAGGCGTACCACAGGGTGGTGAACTTGAATATGTCGATAGTCATACTTTAAGCCAAGCTGTACATAACAGAATGCGAATGAAATAAGTATTTCGATACTTGTTTCATTTTTTATTTTGATACGAAAAATGCTTTAGTAAGATAAAAAAAATATTAATTTGAGTTTGGTTGTATAAAAAAATCACAAAAAACGGCAAATAATTAAAAAACCAATAGAAATCTTGATAGCTAAATGATCTTATTCAGGTAAGATAACCCAAAAGAGCATCTAGCATTAGACGCAGTAGGATATGTTTCAATTTATTCAGCATCAACAAGACCTTATTCCAGTCTTAGAAAAAATGGATCGTAACGCAGTCTATGGACTCGATACAGAATTCATAAAAGTCGACACCTTATGGCCAAAGTTGGGTGTATTCCAAATCAATGTCGCAAATGATATTTATTTACTCGATGGGACAACACTCGATTTAACTGAATTTTGGAATAAACTTTTTCGCGCACAGCAAAATGTCTTTCATGCCTGTAGTGAAGATATCGACCTGATTTATCATTATGCGCAGCATAAAACCTTAAACAACGTATTTGATACTCAAGTTGGCATGTCGTTTTTAGGACATGGCTTACAGGTTAGCTATCAAAATGCATTGAAGCAAATGTTGGATGTCGACATTGATAAAGGGGAAACCCGTTCGAATTGGTTGGCACGCCCACTCAGCCCTGCACAACTCAGCTATGCTGCAAATGACGTGCTGTACTTGATGAATCTTTCAGAAAAAGTTAAACAAGAACTAAATTCAAAGTCACTCCTCAACTTTGCTCTCGAGGATTGTCAGCATCTAACGCAAGAAATTGCGACAGAAACACCTTTGCATTTACTCTATCAAGATATTGGTAACTATCGACATTCACGTCGTCAGTTAATGCAGTTGCAACAGTTGGCAGTATGGCGTGAACAGATGGTAAAAGCACTTAATACGCCACGTAGTTTTATTTTAAAGAACGCAACCATGATTGATCTGGTTGAGAAGAATCCGAAAAATGCTTTCCAGTTATCAGGCGTTAAAGATATACGTCCAAACATTGTGAGAGAACATGGTAAAACCATTTTAGATCTGGTGAAGTTTTTACCTGAGCAAGCGGATTGGCCACTACGCATGGCACGACCAATTCGACATTCCTCAAAAGATGTTGGTGAAAAAATTGATCACTTAATTCAAAATGTCGTGGATGAGACCACGATTCCTAAAGAAGTGCTGATGCGCAAAAAGTGGATGAATGCCTTACATCAGCATGTGGTTTTTCATAATGATGAACAAGATTTGCCTGACTACTTATTGGGCTGGCGTTATGAACTATTGACTCAGCCTTTGATTCAACTATTGCGCCGTGATGAAAGTTATCTTTCTACCCAAATGAAAGTCATGGATTAATAATTAGTCAATTGGTCTCAAGTTTAGATATTTATACAAAATCACGACTGATGCGTTAATCATGACTAATGTCAGTTGCTTTTATTTGATGTATCCTGTGGCTTGAGTTATTTGAGTGCTGTTTTAGATATGCAATGTTCTATTTATAAATCGAGTAAAAAAGATGAAATGTATCTTTATATTGCTCGTCCAACTGAAGCTGATCAAGCAGTTGAATCGTTTAGCCCATTGAATGTTTTGCCTGAAGCTGTTCGTGGTGCATTTGGTCGCGCAAGTTTTGTGATGGATCTTGAATTGAGTGAAGCACGTAAATTAGCACGTGTAAATGTATTGCATGTCATGGACTCAATCCAAACTCAAGGCTTCTTTTTACAAATGCCTCCAGAAGGATTGATTAATCCGAACGCAGTAGAACCAGAAGGCCTCCGTGGCGCATAAAGTATAATTCAGGAGTTGTACAGTGGATAGTTTTCTTTCAATACTTGATTCAATTCCTGAAGACAGCATTGCTGTCACAGTATATCTTTTAGGCAGTCTGCTAATTTTGTGGTGTTGGTATTCCATTGCCACACGCCTGCCTAAGCTGTTGGGTGGCATTACATGGATGATGATCTTTGCCATCTTATTGACACCAACAGTTTCTGAAGGTCCAAATGCAGCAATTGCACCTGCCATTTTTGGTTTGTTATTTGGTGTGTTAACTAAAGACTCACCACTCATTTGGTCTAATTTGTCATTGATTCTGTTTGTCATGGGTGTGGGGCTTGTGATCGGTTTCTTTTGGTCAAAATATGTGGCAAATAAAACCAAAGCAGTTGTCAGTAACCCTCATTCACCACTGTAATTAATAAAAAAATAAGGTTTAATCATGTCTGTTGAAACGCAACAATTTACGGGTACAGATCAGTACATTGCTACCGATAGTTTAAAACTTGCTGTAAAAGCTGCACGTAGTTTGCAAAAGCCTTTATTGGTCAAAGGTGAGCCGGGTACGGGTAAAACTTTACTGGCAGAACAAGTGGCTGAAAGCTTAGGCTTAAAATTGTTGACTTGGCACATCAAGTCAACCACAAAAGCCCAGCAAGGTTTATATGAATATGATGCGGTTTCGCGTTTGCGTGATAGCCAATTGGGTGATGACCGTGTTTATGACATTAAAAACTATATTAAACCGGGTAAATTGTGGGAAGCGTTCACCAGTGAAGAACGCTGTGTTTTATTGATTGATGAAATTGATAAGGCAGATATTGAGTTTCCAAATGACCTATTACATGAATTGGACAAGATGTCTTTTTATGTATATGAGACGGGCGAAACTATTACAGCATCACAACGTCCAATTGTGATTATTACTTCAAATAATGAAAAAGAACTACCAGATGCATTTTTGCGCCGTTGTTTTTTTCACTATATTGAATTTCCAGACGAAGCGACTATGCGTGAAATTATTGATGTACATTTCCCGCAAGTTTCAACGGCTTTGGTCAATGAGGCTTTGCAAATTTTCTTCAAATTACGTCAAGTTCCGGGTCTAAAAAAACCACCATCAACCTCTGAGTTGATTGACTGGTTAAGCTTGCTGATGGCAGATGACATGCCAGAAGATGTATTGCGTAATCATGACAAATCCAAAGCAATTCCGCCTTTGTATGGTGCGCTCATTAAAAACGAACAAGATGTGCAGTTGCTTGAACGTTTAGCCTTTATGTCGCGTCGTTAAAGGAGAAACACGCATGTTTGTGCGCTTGTTTTATACCTTACGTAAATACGGTGTTCCTGTCTCAACACGTGAACTAATTGATCTGAATGAAGCTGTAGCTTCAGGTTTAGTCTTTGCCGATCAAGACGAATTTTATCAACTCGCCAAAACCATTATGGTGAAGGATGAACGCTTCTTTGATAAATTTGACCGAGGCATGAAGGACTATTTTGATGGCATTTCAACTTTTGATTTGGATGATTTACTCAATAAAGTCCAACAGCTCCCTAAAGATTGGTTTGATTTAGAACTCTTAGAAAAACATTTAACTCCAGAGCAGCGTGAAGAGTTAAAAAAAGCGGGTTCATTAGAAGAACTGATGAAAATGCTGGAAGAACGTCTACGGGAACAGCATAAAAAACATCAGGGTGGAAACAAAATGATTGGCACGGGAGGAACCTCTCCTTTTGGTGCATATGGTGATCATCCTGAAGGGGTACGTATTGGCGGGCCGGGACGTAAACGTTCTGCTGTAAAAGTTTGGGAACAACGCAAATATCAAAACTTGGATGATGAGCAGATTCTCGGTACTCGTCAAATGCAAATGGCACTGCGACGTTTGCGCAAGTTTGCGAGACAAGGGGCTGCTGAAGAGCTGGACATTAACGGCACGATTCGTGAAACGGCGAAGCAAGGCATACTTGATGTGCAACTTGTACCTGAGCGCCGTAATCGTATTAAAGTTTTAATGTTATTTGATGTGGGTGGGTCGATGGATTCACACATTGCTCAATGCGAGAAACTTTTCAGTGCAGCGAAAACTGAGTTTAAAACTTTAGAATATTTCTATTTCCATAACTGTTTATATGACTATGTGTGGAAAGATAATGTTCGCCGTTCTACTACGCGCATGAATACATGGGATTTATTCAATACTTATGGACGCGACTATCGTGTGATTGTGGTGGGAGATGCTTCAATGGCACCCTATGAGCTCAATTCAGTTGGTGGTTCGGTTGAGTACATGAATGACGAGGCAGGAAGTGTTTGGCTACACCGCCTACGCAATCATTTTGAGAAAACTGCATGGTTAAATCCAGAAGAAGATCGTTATTGGCATTACACCCATACGATTGGTTTAATTAAGCAAATTTTTGAAGATCATATGTACCCAATGACTTTAAAAGGCGTTGAGGATATGACTAAGTATTTAGCTCGCTAACTGACTGATATAAAGCAAATTTAAAAAATAGGATCGTCAAATGGATCATCAAATAAACGGTATTGCTTTGCCCAACACAGAGGGCTTTTTTGGGGCTTATGGTGGACAGTTTATTCCTCTACATTTGAAAGAGGCAATGGACGAGATTAATGTTGCTTACACAAAAATCCGTGAAACTGAGGCATTCCAAACCGAGCTTGCTGATCTTTTTGCGCACTATGTTGGTCGTCCAAGTCCTTTGTTTTATGCGAAACGCTTATCTGAACAGTTGGGTGGGGCACAGATTTACCTTAAACGTGAAGACTTAAACCACACAGGCGCACATAAAATTAATCACTGTTTGGGTGAAGCACTACTTGCAAAATATATGGGCAAAACCAAAGTTATTGCAGAAACGGGTGCAGGACAACACGGCGTTGCACTAGCAACAGCCTGTGCTTTGGTCGGTATTCCATGTGAAATCCACATGGGGCAGGTCGATATTGAAAAAGAACATCCCAATGTCGTCAAGATGAAAATTCTCGGTGCAACACTTATTTCAGTAACACGTGGTACTGCAACACTCAAAGATGCAGTAGATAGTGCTTTTGAAGAGTATTTAAAAGACCCAACCAATTATATTTATGCTATTGGCTCTGTTGTAGGACCGCATCCATTTCCAATGATGGTACGTGATTTCCAGTCGATTATTGGTAAAGAAATTAAAGAGCAAACGCATGAGCGTTTTGGTTCAAACCCTGATTATGTAGTCGCGTGCGTGGGTGGTGGCTCGAATGCTATTGGAGCTTTCACAGCATTTTTAAACGATGCAGATGTGAAATTGATTGGTGTAGAGCCTGCTGGTCATGGTTTGGATACCGATATGCACTCAGCAACCTTAACTTTAGGGAAGCCAAGTCAAATTCATGGTATGGCATGTTATGTCCTTGAAGATGAGCAGGGTGAACCGTTACCAGTACATTCCATCGCTTCAGGTCTCGACTATCCAGGTGTTGGTCCACAGCATAGTCTGCTGAAAGATTTAGGTCGTGTCGAATACACCACTGCAACTGATCAAGAATGTCTAGATGCATTTATGCGCTTGTCTCGTGTTGAAGGGATTGTTCCTGCACTTGAAAGCTCACATGCAGTGGCATGGGTACTTCGTGAAGCGCCAAAGCTCAGTAAAGATTTAAAAATTGTGGTCAATATTTCTGGTCGTGGTGACAAAGATGCAGACTATGTTGCAGCTAAATTGGGCTTAAATTGAGTTAAAGCTGATAGGTTTGTATAAAAAATCCCTGCTTAACGCAGGGATTTTTTATTTTAAATTATTGTTTTATAGTATTTTCCCAATATAAAACTTAGAGCTAACCTGAAATATATTGCTGGAGTTGATCAATCAATTTCTTTTGGTCATCCATCGCGGCTTTAACCAAATCTCCAATAGAAATAAAGCCGATTAAGATACCTTCTTCAACCACAGGCAAATGACGTAAATGACGGTCAGTCATAAGATCTAAGCATTCTTCGACAGTTACAGAGGTTGTGACGGTCAGCACTTTTGCTGTCATAATTTCTTTGACGGTAGTTTGTTTTGAACTACGTTCCATCAACATGACTTTGCGCATGTAATCGCGTTCAGACAATATACCAACCACTTGTTGTTCATGAGTGACCACAACCGCACCAATACCTTTATCTGCCATAAGTGAAATTGCTTCAAATACTGTAGCATCAGGGCTAATGGTGAAAATATCTTTATGTACTTTATCATGTAAGACTTGAGCGACATTGGTCATAGGATATATCCTTTTGTTGTGGTTATTGTTTTATATTTAAATTAACGCGAATTTTAAAAAAAGCAAATACTTTGCAGTCATTTCTGCCAACAAGATAAACAACTTCTCTGTGTTTATCTTTTAGGATCAGAACTAAGCTGGCAATAAAATACTGTCATTAAAGAAAAAGTGACGCATTTGAGACGTACTGAGTTTAATACGTTTTGTACCATTACATAGTGCGGGTGTTACGTTTAAACGTGAAAGTGTTGGAAGTAAAGCGCTTTGAAAATCATGCGGGGTGATTTTTTTAGGCACATAGTTTGGCCAGTGAAGTTGAGCATATTGGTGTGCATGTAAGCCATTGAGCCAGAAAGGGAAAACATAGTCATCATGATCCGAAGTCATCGCCCAACCTTGTTGTTCGGGGTGGTAAAGTCCCCATAGGATACCGCAGTACATCATGCCTCTTAAAATATTAATTTTTAAATATAAATGATTTGAAATAGGTTGTAGTTTCAAAATTTTGTACATAGCCTTATGTCGTGTAAGAAACATGAGCCCATTTTAAATAAATAAGATGAAAGTTCAGTGTAAGCTTTGCATTACTATGTAAATAAATATGTCATTTCAAAATGTTAGGTTCAAAAAAAAACGCCACCTAAGTGACGTTTTATTATGCTTTCATGGTGGCAAGTTGTTGCCAATATTGTGCTTTAAGCGAGTCGCGTTCTACGCGGAAACCTTGGTAATAAAGCTCAGCTAAAAATAGGGCAGCTTTACCGTGACCAGCACGAGCAACGCTTTCTAACTGTTGTACCGCTTCGACAAAGTTCATTTGTGATTGAATGGTGTTTACTGCATCCGCATACGCATGTTCTAGGTCATGATGAGAGATTTGTTGAATCATATTAAGCTCCTTATTCTAATTATGATCACTTAAAGGTATTTTTACCTTTAGATATAAATATCACGCTAATGTTAAATATTTATTACAAATTGCTTGAATTGTCAAATATATTGTCACTTATACTTTATATATTACAGTTTACATGATTAAACAATGAACAGTCAAAAGATTGAATATGATAATAAAACAGGAAACTGTAATTTATAAGGAGAATAACATGACAAAGACATTAGACGGTTTTGAATTTGATATGCCTCCAACTGTTTCGCAAATTGTCGCATTGGCACAGTATCACCGCACACAATTAGATGAAGCAGTTTTCCATCAAGAAATTCATCTCGGGGATTTTTGTTTGGCACAGCGTAAAAGAGTATACGATTTCACAAGACAGCTTGATGAAAATCAACGGGTTGATTTTTATGAAACCTACAATGGCGAACTGGTACGAATTGCCGATGATGACCCAGCTCATCCTTCTGATGCAGAAAATGGCGTAGGGGCTTTCGCCATTGTCATTGCATTGGTTGTGATTGCCTTGGTCCTTTATTTCGCAGTGATTCGTAGCATTGTTAGCTAAGCTTCATGTTTGGAAACAAGATGACTTGCTGAAATTATGTTCTCTTTAACCATTAATGGGGATATTTTTCAGCATTTCAACTTGTGATTCTGCAATTCGCTACTTACACTAGTTCAACTAGAGGTAGGTTATGCATATTGCGATCCAAAAAATTTTTAAACTAAAAACACAGATTACACTGGTACAAATCTATAATGGTCTCATGTTATTGATCATTCTGGTCATTCTGCTGATATCTAGCTTCGCTTTGTCTCGACCTATTTCTCCAACCCAATTTGAAAATGTCCGTCGTTTGTCGCATCAAGCTGTTTTCCCAGAAACTCAAGAGATGGCGCAAAGCCTTATTCAGGAAACCCGCATTACTTATATTGATTATTTTAGATTAATGCAGGCTCATCAGTTTGAGCAGAGTCGGGCAAAGCAGCTTCCGGCATTGGCTCCAGAGGTTCAATAATTGCAGGAATCTGATCAGGATGAGGCATGCTTTGCTTGATATTGGGATCAAGATTTAGCTCTAAAATATGTCTAAGTTGAACTTTGTCTAAGCTCTTACTTACAATAACTAGGGTAAGCTTTTCAGGGTGCAAGTGTTTACGTATCGCATTTTGAACATCTGTTGGGCTAATCTCGGCGAGACGTTTCGGATAGTCAGACAAATAGTTAATATTTTGATGATAAAAACCCATAGAACCCAGTTGGGCATTGATATTGGCATTACTACTAAAGCTATTGGGTAAGCTACGTAACATACCAGCTTTGGTTTCTTCGAGTTGCTGTGCGTCGATGGGTTGGTGAACAAAGTCGACCAGTGCTTTATGCGCTACTTGGATACTCTCCATCAGCTGATCTTGTTGGGTTGAATAGCTCAAGCTAAAGCTCCCAGCGGCCTGACTAAATGTAAAACTACTGTTTGCACTATAGGTATAGCCTCGTTTAACGCGAAGTTCTTTCATTAAGACTGAATTAAATCCGCCACCACCAAACATGCGGTTAGCCAGTTCGAGTGCTAGGCGGTCAGGGTCATCACGTGTGGTGGAGAGGTGTCCCATCGTGACGTGAGCTTGTGCTGAACTAAATACAATATGTTGAATATCAAAGTCTGATTTGTCTTGTGGAACGGCAAGTGTTTTTGCAGTTTCTCCTTGCGGAAGTGCGGCACTGATTCGTTCAGCCAGTTTCTGGGCTTGTTTTACGCTGAGTTGGCCTGTAAGGGCTATGTTCATATTTTTGCTGACCAAGAATTCATCACGAAACTTTTTTAAATGTTGTGTACTAATTTTTTTAATGCTGCCATTGGTACCAGTAATCGGTTCTGCATAGGGGTGCGAACCGTATAATGCACGGTAAAAGCGAATACTCATCAAACGACTTGGGCTTTCTTTGAGTTGTTTTTGTCCTACTTGAGTATTACTCACCATTAAGTGAATACTATTGTTTTTGAAGGTGGAATCTTTTAGGACTTCAAGCATGGTGTTGACAGCTGCATCAAGCTTCTTTGGGTCAGATAGAGAACGCAGTCGAACCACAAACATGTCTCGATGTGCAGCCATACTAAAACGTGCGCCGACGTGTTCAAAGGTGTTGGCAATCTCTACAGCATCATGTTGAGTTGTACCTTCATCCATCAACTGCGCCGCCATATTTGCTACGCCATAAAGTCCTTTTTCGACTTCTATATCCCGTGCAGAACCTGCATTAAAGGTGAGTTGAATATCTACCATTGGAAGGGCTGGTGATTCGACGAATAAACTTCGAACTTTGTATTTATTTTTTAGCTCGTGGACATGCGGCGCTGTGTAGAGTTCAGCTGTTTTGACTTGTTTTAGGCTTTGTAATGACGAAATAGACTGTAATGAATTTGGATCATCATTGGTTATAGGATTTGTATTGATTTCTGCAATTACATTGGTCGTACAAAGGGCAGACAATGCAAGAAATAAAAGCTTAGACTTTGACATATTATTCTCCATCATTTTTCTGCCTGAGTTTCTGGTTGGAGGTATAAGGTGCTTAAGTTATTTTTTATAAAAGACGTCTGGCTGACTCGTTGAATGTCTTCTGGCGTGATGGCCTCATAACGCTGTGGAAGTTGATCCATTATGCGGTAATCAATACCGTTTACCGCTAAATTTCCGATCAGTTTGGCTTGCCCGACTATGTCATCTTGGCCATAAATAAGATTGGCAACAAAGCGTGTGCTAATACGTTCTAATTCTTTAGGATTAACAAGTTCTGTTTTGAGTAGGTCAATTTCTTGCTCTATGGCTTTTTGTAGTTCGGGCAGTGTTACGCCATTTACAGGTAGTGCTGAGATGGTGAATAAACTGTCACCACGGTTATAGGCGTCATAGCTCACGCTGAGTGCGGTAGCCAGCTTTTTGTCACGAACAAGGCGCTGTTGCAACATGGAACTGACTCCGCTATCTAATAAGCTGCGAATGAGTGTGAGTGCGTAAACGTCTTCTGAATTGGTTGTTGTTGCAAGCGATTTGACATTCCAAGCCATATATAAATTGGGCACTTCAACATTGCTATACTGTTCCATGTGACGGTAGCCAATGTTTTCAAACTCAGTCACATCATTGCGTACAGGTGTAGGCTGACTTTTGATATCGCCAAAGTATTTTTGAACTTGTCTAAGGGCAGATTCTGCATTGACATCACCCACAATTACCAAGATCGCATTATTGGGGCTATACCATTTTTGATACCACTGTTTAACATCATCTAGAGTGATATTTTGCAAGTGTTTCATGTGTCCGATGACGGGTTGACGATAATGGCTAGTTGGGTAAGAAATCCATTTGAAACGTTCGAACGCGAGTGAACGTGGGTTGTCATCGGTACGTAGGCGTCGTTCTTCCATCACCACTTTAATTTCAGGGTCAAAGTCTTGTTGGCGTAGCAGAAGATTGTTCATGCGGTCGGCTTCTAGCTCTAAAGCCATCGGGAAGTATGTTTTTGGATAAAGCTGATAGTAATTGGTGTAGTTGGTAAATGTGGCCGCATTGACACTGCCACCATAGATACGACTCAAGCGACTGAATTCGTCGTTCGGCACTTTAGATGTTCCTTTAAACATCATATGTTCTAGTATATGAGAGATACCTGTTGTATTTCCTGACTCATCAGTGCTACCGACTTTGTACCAAATTTGGGTCATGACCATTGGGGAGCGGTGATCTTCACGGATAATCACCTGTAAGCCATTGCTTAAAGTAGTTTCAAAACTGCTGCGAGTAAGTTCACTACGTATTTGTGCATAGCTTGTTATAGGTAAACAAAGTAGAGTTAAACCCAGTGCAACTAAATTTTTTTTATAAGAATGCGTGACTAATAAGTGATGCATATAAAATTGGGGCTCAGGTTGAAGTGAAAGCATTTCAATAAATAACCATTCTTAAGAAAAATGCGAAGTAGATCAAGCACCAGAAGTATTGATTTGTTAAGTGTTTACATAAAGTATTGTTACTAAGCGAAAGCCTATCTTTTATGGTAGAATCCGTCTTTTTTAACGCAGTGCTTTTCAAGGATTCGGCATGCAACAGCAATCTAATGAGCAGAACAAATTTTTGATTGATGCTGATATCGGGGATGACGATGTCACATTACCAAGTTTACCTGTGGTCAATGTGCCAATCGTTGAAACAAAAGAGCAAACAGTTGTTAGTCCAGTTGTGGTTGCTGAAACAAGCTCAGAAGAAGCAGAGGCGTCTGCAAAAGGCGGTTTCTTTAGCCGTATGAAAGAAGGGTTAACCAAAACCCGTAAAAACCTTGCTGATGGTATGGTCAATATTTTGATCGGAGGTAAGGAGATTGATGATGAACTGCTTGAAGAAGTTGAAGAGCAACTTTTAGTTGCAGACATTGGTGTTGATGCAACGAAAACCATCATTACCAACTTAACTGAACGTACTGCACGTGGTGATTTAATTTATTCGCATTCCTTGTATAAAGCGCTTCAGGAAGAGTTGGTGACTTTACTTGCACCACGTGTTAAACCTTTACATATTGATCCGAACAAAACGCCTTATGTGATTTTGGTGGTGGGTGTAAACGGTGTGGGTAAAACCACAACCATTGGTAAATTGGCAAAACGTTTACAAGGTGAAGGCAAGAAGGTGATGCTTGCTGCGGGGGATACTTTCCGTGCGGCGGCGACTGAGCAGCTTCAAATTTGGGGCGAGCGCAATAATATTGCCGTAGTTGCACAAGGTCATGGTGCTGACAGTGCTTCTGTCATTTTCGATGCGTTTGAAAGTGCACGTGCCAAAGGGATTGATGTTTTAATTGCAGATACCGCAGGCCGTTTACATAACAAAGGTCATCTCATGCAAGAGTTGACCAAAGTAAAACGTGTCATGCAAAAAATTGATGCAACTGCGCCACATGAAGTTATGTTGGTGGTTGATGCAGGAACAGGTCAAAATGCGATTAATCAAGTAGAAATGTTTGATGAGGCGGTTGGTTTGACAGGTCTAACGATTACCAAACTCGACGGCACTGCGAAAGGCGGTGTGCTGTTTAATATTGCCAGTCGTACGCATGTTCCAATTCGTTTCATTGGCGTGGGTGAGAAAATTGACGACTTACGCCCTTTCTCTGCAAAATCCTTTGTTGCTGCTTTGTTTGAAACAGAGAAATAAGCTTGAACAACACTATTTTTAAAGTGTTAGATCAGTCACATAAACTCCGCTAAATGCGGAGTTTATTTTTTTATTTAATTTGTTTGTTTTAAAAACAAACATTTAGGAATCACATAGTAAATATAAGTAATTCTCCTGCGATTACACTAACGCCTAACACAATAGGCATCACTGTACATTTTGGGGAACACGGTATGGCTTTATTACATAAAATTGGACAAGTTCTAACAAAGGATTTAACCAAAGACTTAAAATTTAAAAAAAATCACGAAGAAGACCTAAAACAAACCACATTTATCGATCAACTAAAAAAGCGCCGTAGTATTTATGTTTTAGGGAAGCGTGTACATTTAAGTCAGGTGTATTTAGCTGAATTGATCCAAGAGGCCGTGCGAAGTTGTCCTTCGGCACATAATTCACAAAGTACTTGTATTGTGATTTTAATGGGCGATGCGCATCATCACTTTTGGAATGTCGTAAAAGAAGTGCAACGCAAGTTAGTCCCTGCGCATATTTTTGCTGGTGCAGAACTGAAGGTTGATCAATGCTCGGCAGGATTTGGTACAGTTCTATTTTATGAAGATCAGCAGATCATCCAACAGTTACAAAAGAAAATTCCTTTTGATGCGGCAGAATTTCCAGTTTGGTCTGAGCAAGTTTCAGGTATGGCCCAATATGCTGTATGGACATGTTTAGCAGATGCGGGTTTGGGTGCGTCATTACAACATTATAACCCGAGTATTGACGCTGACATTTTAAAAGTTTTTGAGATTCCAAAACATTGGCTGTTACGTGCGCAATTGGTCTTTGGTTCGATAGAGGAAAAACCCGCTGAAAAAGAACAGCATAAAGATGAAGAACGCTTTATGATTTATGCTTAGTGGATTGACGGTGAGATTGAGCTAATCGAGTATTTATGTTTTAAATCATGAGCGAATTAAGATTGTTCTATTTTTAAGACACTATGTCGCTCAATTAAGCATGTTCAAATTTAAAATAATTATTATGATAAATACGAATCACATATAACGAGATCGAGAGATCATTGAGGAAAATAACATGTCATTTTTAGACCAAATCAAACAGCGTCGCACTATTTATGCAATTGGTAAAAATGTTGATTTAACACCAGCAAATATCGAGTCACTCATTAAGGAAGCTGTAAATCACAGTCCATCGGCATTTAACTCACAGACTTCCCGTATTGTGACTTTATTTGGTGAGTCGCATTTACAGTTTTGGAATATCGTACGTGAAACTTTACGTAAAATTGTTCCTGAAGCTGCGTTTGAGGCGACAAATAAAAAGCTTGATAGTTTTTCAGCAGGCTATGGCACGGTTTTATTTTATGAAGATCAAGATGTTGTAAAATCATTACAAGAACAGTTTGCACTTTATGCAGATAACTTCCCCGTTTGGTCTGAACATTCCTCTGCAATTGCTCAGTTTGCTGTATGGACAGCTTTATCTGAACGCAACATTGGTGCGTCATTGCAGCACTACAACCCAATCGTAGATGCTGAAATCGCGGAGCTTTTTGAAATTCCTAGTAATTGGAAATTGCGTGCACAACTTGTTTTTGGTTCTATTGAAGCACCTGCGGGTGAGAAAACATTTATGGCGGAAGCGGATCGCTTTAAAACATTCAATTAATAGCTAGTTTTTAAAA